>SFBL01000099.1 GCA_007095785.1 Microcystis aeruginosa Ma_SC_T_19800800_S464 | reverse complement strand
TGATTATGGTCTAAAATTTGCTTGGTTAAAGCCAAACCCCAATTCCAAGCATGACGTGCGGTTCCTGCGTGTTGGGCTAATAATGAGCGTTGTTGATTATTTAGTTTTAACTCAGTCTTGAATCCTAGTAGCAACGTCTCTTAACTCCTCTACGATTTTTCTATTTGTATGGCTTCTAGAGCCAGACAATCTAGCGGAAAATACCGTAATGATTTCTAAGACATCTGGCGCTAAATCCTCCTCAAATGTACTGTCTTCAGTTCGATTGATAATGACAACTTCAGTTCCGAATTGCTCACACAGACTAAAGATTAGTTCACTACCAAATCTAAGTAATCTATCCTTATGAGTTAAGACCAATCTCTCTACTTTACTATCAACAATCAACCGAATTAATCGCTTTAATCCTTTTTGGTTGTAGTTAAGTCCTGAACCTAATTCGTCTATGATTTCAACTTGCCAACCGTTTTGAGCGCAAAACAGTTCGACAACTTCTTTTTGACGTTCTAAATCTTTCTTTTGGTCATGACTAGAAACACAACAATAGCCAACAGTATAGGAAAGATTCTCTTTTACTCCAAGCAACTGAGAAATTGTATAACGACGATGCCCATTAGCAGTCCGTTCTGGAATTAGTTTACCTTCAGACTCCCAACGCCTTAACGTCGATACGCTTACACCTTTCAATTTAGCGGCTTCCGATATGGTTAACTTACTCATAAAGCTATTATAGCATAAGTCATGAGTAATTTTGGATAGTATTAGTTAGGTTTTTGGTTTCTGTGATTAACCCTTGCCGTTATCTCCTCAAACAACAGTATTAACTCGCCGTCGGCGATCGAGCCATTGTTGTAAAATAATCGCCGCCGCTTCCCGATCGATCGCTCCCTTATCCCAAGAGGAAAACTGTTTTTTGGCTTTTAAGAATTCTTCCGCCTCTAGGGACGTGCAACGCTCATCAATGTATTCGAGGGGCAAATCTAAGGCGATCTCTAGTTTCTGGGCGTATTTTTGCACCTGTTGGGCCTGAAATCCTAACTCTCCCGCCATGGTATAGGGCAGTCCCGCTACCAAAATCTTAATATTTCTTTCCTTGACAATTGCCTCAAACTGTGCTAGGTCAGCAACAAAGGAAGAACGGATAATCGTGGTTAAACCAGTGGCGATTAAACCGGTGCCGTCACATCCTGCCACTCCTACCCGTTTTTTGCCGATATCTAAGCCGAGGGCGGCGACTCTTTCCATCACACTGGATGCCCCTGATCGGGGGGTTCCGAGGGCGGTTTGACCGGGGGAAGTTCCCCCGGACTGTCGAGGGGGTCCAGGGGGGGATTATTGGGCCATTTTAACCAAGACATCCGACTAGGGATGGGAGTTCGTGGCACCGGTTGTAAACCCTGCAGCATTTCTGCCAGGGCGGAATTTTCCGGCTTAGTTTCGCGGATTTTGTGCCATACCGAGCGCGACATCATCAGAGTGTGGGAACTGCGGATCGCTCCCAATTGTTCCAGATATTCCCGTCTTTCGTGCTGATAATCAGCCGATATCAACTCTAGCGATCGAGGGGGATACTTGCGAGTGATCTGGGCCATCTGGATTAATAACTTAGGATAGAGCCAAGTGTAGGCAGGATGGACAATTAATTTCGCTTGATGGGGTCGCTCATCTTGATTAGATAGAATTAATTCAAAATAACCGATCGCCGCTTTTCGTTGTGGTTCAAAAACGTAACCGCGACTAATTTGCGGACCGCCGCACCAACTTTGACAGCGACCGAACAAACTATCAACTAAACTGATTTTAAAATCCTGGATATGGCGATCAAATACCTGACGCAATAACGGCGGCATAGACACACAATCTAACTGATAAAGTAATTGAGCGTCAGCATTGCTCACAGGCAGTAAATTCGGTAAATCTGCCTCTTGTTTGCTCAATTCCTGTAATAATTGCGGCGGTAAAGACCAATAGGTTAATTCTGCCAAAGGCTGAAAACCGTGTTGCCGAAAAAGTGCCAAACTGTCCTTTTGATTGATATTAACCTCTAACACCCAGGTGCGTGCTTCCCAAACCGTTTCTAGACAATAACGCAGTAATTGCGCCCCGATGCCCTTGGGTTCGCCTAAAGACTCCCCTGGATGCACCCGCACCTGTTCCACCCGCCAAGTGCTGCGACTACTATTAAAAGGGTTGACTTGGATGGCCCCGCGAATTTTCCCTTCTTCTCCCCGATTGGCCAGGGACTCGGCCACATAGACATGAAAACGGTGTTGCAGAGGATTGGGAAAAAAACTGAGAATTTTAAACAACCCAAACCAAGGCCGCACCTGCTGCACCTGGGTGCGGAAATTTTGGGCGCGACGATCAATATCCTCATCGAAGTCATCCAAGGTTAAAGCTTCAATGTCTTCTAAATCCCGATATTGTACGGGACGGATTGGGCGATCGCTAAAATCGTCCCCTTGGGGAACAGGAGAAGTGGTCATGGCTCTGGGGTAAATATCGTCTATGCACCTATCTTACCGAAAAATTGGGTTGAAAGCAGCAATTCTCAGTTTTAGACACAGCAAGCCTTTTAGGGATTTAAAGAACATTTAAAAGGGGGATTTTTGGGGCAACTTTGGGTGTACTATCACGTCAAAAGCCTGAAGACTTGTGAAATGAAATTCGCCATCCCATTGAATTTTACCCCGTATTATGGGAACTAACTCCCAAAAGCCTTGCTACAGGGCAAATTTAGAATTTCTGGGTTTTTTGGGACAAATTTCCGATCATGACAATTCGATGCTACAATAACGGACGGTTAATCAGTCCGAATTTGCAGTAAAAGTCTTTGAGTCAATCTGTAGATACCACTAACACCCTAGACACTCTAGCTCAAGAACTGGCCGCCATTCAGCAGACCGGTTCTAAGCGCGTCGCTTTATTGGGTTCCCGTCACGTTCCCATCACACACCAGCAATTGATCGAAATGATGGCCTATGCCCTCGTGCTGGCGGGCAATCGGATTATGACCTCCGGGGCGACGGGAACCAATTCCGCCGTCATTAAGGGGGCAATGCGGGCAGATCCTAATCTGTTAACCGTGATCTTACCCCAAAGTCTTGATCGCCAGCCCCTGGAATCCCAAGAACAACTTCAGCAGGTTATCCATCTGGTGGAATGTCCCGAAAATGACCATCTATCCCTAGGGGAAGCCAGCAGCCTCTGTAATCGGGAGATTATCAATCGTTGTCAACAGTTAATCTGTTTTGCTTTCCACGACAGTCAGACCCTTTTGCAAACCTGCGCGGAAGCGGAAGATCAACGCAAGCTAGTTACCCTATTTTATTTTGACTAAATTCAGCGATGAATCTCTCCGTCAGTGCCATTCTTCTCTATTCGATAGTGGCTGCCGCTATCTCTGTCTATTTACCTTTTCTGTTGGTGGCCTACGCTAGAGCTAAGGTGGGTTACGATACCTCCGCTCCCCGGGCCCTGTTCGACCAACTCCCAGACTACGCTAAACGAGCAACTTGGGCCCATCAAAATGGTTTTGAAACCTTTATGATCTATACTGCCGCCGCTCTCATGGCCTACGTTACAGGAGTCTCCTCATCCCTAGCCGCTAACTGTGCGATCGCTTTCGTGATCCTCCGGCTTCTATTTTCCCTTTTTTATATCACTAATGTTCCGATCGCTCGTTCCCTGATGTTCGGTCTTGGTTCTCTCTGTACCTATACTCTTTTCGGGTTGAGTTTAATCAAAATTCAGTAGAATTCCCGAAACCCGATGCAGGAGAGTGGAAAAACGCTATAGTTCGGGAGCGGTAAAGAATTTGCTTAACCCGAACTAAGGTTAATTGTGTTACTGATAAACCGGTAATTTGGGATTATCCACTGATAACAAACCAGTTAAAAGTGAGGCGGGTTTTTGACTATAGGGCCAGGCAAAAGCATGGCGAAAAGCCGCATCTTGACAAGCTTGTAATTGTCTAAAATCGATCACGTCTAGGGTGAGTAAATTCTCGTACTCGAAGGGCAGCCGGACATTGTGTAAACCGGCATTATCGGTACAGATAGCAATATCAACCCCCGCTTCAAAACAGCGATCAAAGACTATCTTTAACTGAGATAAACTTTCAAGGGTGCCAGTTTTTAAATAGGTGGTGGGACAGACTTCTAAACATTGATGACGACGGGCAACTTCCGGCAGCAATTCTGGATATCGTAGGGGAATTTGAATACCGTGACCGATTCTTTGCAGATAGGGCAGTAATTGGGGATAACAACCGTCCTTTGTTTCGTAAAGATGGCCGGTGGTATTTAAACCATTTTCCCTGGCATAACTGTATAAACCGGCAAATTCCTCTAGTCGAGTTTGGTAGTGGGAATCACCCCCAGCAATATCGATCGCGCAGACGTATTCTCTCATCTCTAGGGCCAGATCAACGATCGCTTTGTTGACTTCGTAGGGAAGTCGCGAGTGCATACAGAGAATTTGACTGGTAATAATCGGATATTCGCTCATTGTCGAGGCTTGACCGACGATCTCGACAATCGAGCGCATTTGCTCGATTCGCTCTGTTTGGTTCAAATGTTCGTCGGTGCGATAGTAGGGAGTATAGCGCAATTCTAAATAGGCAAGATTCTCGAAGATGTAAGCACCGCGAATCAGACGATAGATAAAATAGGGCAAAGTTTGGGCGGTTTGAACACTTTCGACGAGGGTGTGTAATTCCAAATACTCATCTAAACTATTGCGTTCACGGGTGTAAAATTCCTCAAAAGCGTGATATTCCTGGAATTTATCCGCTAAATCCCGCTCATGTCTGTGAAAGTAGCGCCAGAGAATTCTCGGTACTACCGATCCCCCTAAATGCCGATGCAAATCCGCGTATAAAGCCACAACTCCGCTGCTCCTTAGTCTCTCAAATGTTCCTTAAATATAACGAAGTTTTACAATTGTTTGACAATTGTTGCCAAATATTATTAGTACCTATTCGGTGATCGGTTGGGTGTTGGGGAGCGGGGAGATAGTGAACAGTCGCTAGTGCAAGGCTGAGATCTGAGCAGCGATCACCGATTCAAGGCTGACGGCTAGAATAAGGTCATTAAACCTAAATAAAGCTTTGCGGGATCGAGGGTGACAACATATACAATGATTGGGGTTTATCCTCAAGCAAACCTAAGCCTATGCCACGCCGTGATGACTTACAAAAAATCCTAATCTTGGGCGCTGGCCCGATTGTCATCGGACAAGCCTGTGAATTCGACTATTCGGGAACTCAAGCCTGTAAAGCCCTACGAGAAGAAGGTTATGAGGTAATTTTAGTCAATTCTAACCCCGCCTCGATCATGACCGATCCAGAAATGGCCGATCGCACCTACATTGAACCGATTCTGCCGGAAATTGTCGAGAAAATTATCGCCAAAGAACGCCCCGATGCGATTCTACCGACTATGGGTGGTCAAACTGCCCTGAATACTGCGGTAGCTTTGGCCAAAAGCGGCGTTTTAGAAAAATATAACGTGGAACTGATCGGGGCAAAACTCCCCGCTATTGAAAAAGCCGAAGATAGGGAACTATTCAAAGAAGCAATGGAGAAAATCGGTGTTCCCGTCTGTCCTTCGGGGATTGCCAACAATTTAGAGGAGGCCAAAGCGATCGCCCATCAGATCGGTTCCTATCCTCTCATTATCCGGCCAGCCTTCACTTTAGGAGGAACGGGGGGCGGTATTGCCTATAACCAAGAAGAATTTGAACCGATGGCCCAGTATGGGCTAGATTGTTCGCCTACATCGCAAATTCTCGTCGAAAAATCCCTAATTGGCTGGAAAGAATACGAATTAGAGGTCATGCGCGATCTAGCCGATAACGTGGTGATCATCTGTTCGATCGAAAACTTTGACCCGATGGGGGTCCATACCGGCGACTCGATTACGGTTGCGCCCGCCCAAACCCTGACCGATAAGGAATACCAACGCCTCCGGGACTATTCTAAGGCAATTATTCGGGAAATTGGCGTAGAAACCGGCGGATCAAATATCCAATTCTCCGTTAATCCCACTAACGGCGACGTAATCGTGATCGAGATGAATCCCCGGGTATCCCGTTCTTCGGCCCTAGCATCAAAAGCCACGGGATTCCCGATCGCTAAATTTGCCGCTAAACTAGCGGTAGGCTACACTTTAGACGAAATTCCCAACGATATCACCAAAAAAACCCCCGCTTCCTTTGAACCGACTATCGATTACGTCGTCACCAAAATTCCGCGCTTTGCCTTCGAGAAATTCCCCGGCTCCCAACCGATTCTAACCACCCAGATGAAATCCGTCGGGGAAGCCATGGCTATCGGTCGAACTTTCCAAGAATCCTTCCAAAAAGCACTTCGCTCCCTAGAAACGGGACGTTTTGGCTTTGGTTGCGATAAAGTCGAAACTCTCCCCCCTCTCTCGGAAGTCCGGGCCGGTTTGCGGACACCTAACCCCGAACGAGTTTATAGTATCTATCATGCTTTTAAATTGGGCATGAATGGGGAGGAAATACACGAACTAACCGGGATTGACCCCTGGTTCCTCGATAAATTGGCTGATTTGATGGAAACCGAGAAGTTTCTCAAACGAACTCCCCTGAAAAGTCTCAGCCAAGAGAACCTATTCGCTATTAAACAACAGGGGTTTAGCGATCGCCAGATCGCCTTCGCCACCAACAGCAGCGAGGATGAAGTCAGAAGTTATCGCAAGGGTTTAGGTATTGTTCCCGTTTATAAAATGGTGGATACCTGCGCGGCAGAATTTGAGGCTCTAACACCCTACTATTATTCCACCTACGAACGGGTAGAATCGGAAGTTTTACCCTCCGATAAACGCAAAGTGATGATCCTCGGTGGTGGCCCCAATCGCATCGGCCAGGGGATAGAATTTGACTACTGTTGTTGTCATGCCGCTTTTTCCCTGAGCAAAGCCGGTTTTGAGACGATTATGGTCAACTCTAACCCGGAAACTGTCTCCACCGATTACGATACCAGCGATCGCCTTTACTTTGAACCCCTGACTAAAGAAGATGTCTTAAATATCATCGAAGCGGAACAACCAGAGGGTTTAATTATTCAATTCGGTGGGCAAACTCCCTTAAAACTAGCCCTTCCCCTGCAAAAATATTTAGAATCGCCTAATTGTCCCGTAAATACCAAAATTTGGGGAACTTCACCCGATTCGATCGATGCCGCCGAAGATCGGGAACGTTTTGAACAAATCCTCCGACAATTAGATATCCGACAACCCCCCAACGGTATTGCCCGCAGTTTCCAAGAATCCCAAGCAGTGGCTAAACGCATCGGTTATCCTGTGGTAGTACGTCCGTCCTACGTTTTGGGCGGTCGGGCAATGGAAATCGTCTATTCCGATAGCGAATTGGAACGCTATATGAAGTACGCAGTACAAATAGAACCGGATCACCCGATTTTAATCGATAAATTCCTCGAAAATGCCATCGAAGTGGATGTGGATGCCCTGTCAGATGCGACGGGAACAGTCGTTATCGGGGGATTAATGGAACATATCGAACAAGCGGGCGTACATTCGGGCGATTCTGCCTGTTCTATACCCCATACGTCCCTGAGCGCCTCGGTTTTAACCACAATTCGACAATGGACGGTGGAACTAGCGAAAGCTCTAAAAGTAATCGGTTTGATGAATATCCAGTATGCGGTACAGGGGGAGACAGTTTATATCTTAGAAGCGAATCCCCGCGCTAGTCGTACTGTTCCCTACGTTTCCAAAGCAACGGGAGTTCCTTTAGCAAAAGTTGCCTCCCTCGTCATGTCGGGCCGAACCCTGACGGAATTGGGTATCATCAGCGAAGCAATTCCCCGTCATATTGCCGTGAAAGAAGCGGTTTTACCCTTCCAGAAGTTCCCCGGTGCTGATACTCTCCTGGGACCAGAAATGCGTTCTACAGGCGAAGTAATGGGGATTGACAGCGATTTTGGCAAAGCTTTCGCTAAAGCAGAAATGGCCGCCGGCGTGATTTTAGCCACCAGTGGGACGGTTTTTGTCTCGATGAACGATCGCGATAAAACCCCCATGGTTCCCGTGGTTAAGGATCTGCAATCCCTCGGTTTTCGCGTCGTCGCCACTTCCGGAACTCGTGAAGTTTTGTTAGAAAACGGTTGCGAAAATATCGATTTAGTGCTAAAAATTCACGAAGGTCGTCCCCACGTTATCGATTGGATCAAAAATGACTGGATTCAGTTTATTGTCAATACTCCCAGTGGTGAAGAATCCCAAAACGATGGCCGACAAATTCGCCGTACTGCCCTCGATTATAAGTTACCAATTATCACCACTATCGCCGGGGCAAAAGCGACGGTAGCGGCCTTAAAATCCCTGCAATCCCAACCTTTAGAGGTGAAAGCTTTACAGGATTATCTCGCCTAATTTTCAGTTATCAGTTATCAGTTATCAGTTATCAGTTATCAGTTATCAGTAATCAGTAATCAGTAATCAGTAAACAGTTATCAGTTAGAAAGGGGATTTAGGGATATAGGGGTTTAGGGAAATTTCAGCCAAATGCCCCACTACCCCACTACCCCATCACCCCACTACCCCACTACCCCATCACCCCATCACCCCACTACCCCACTACCCCACTACCCCATCACCCCAATTCATAATTCATAATTCATAATTCATAATTCCTATGACCGATACTCTAAACGACTATAAAAACCTAATTAGTGAACTGATTAACCGTTATCAAAACCGCGTCGATTTCCTGACAATTCGTCTAGAAGAAGCGCGGGGGACGAATATTCTACTGCGTTCCGAACGAGTGGAAACCCTCAGCGAAGGTATTGCTATCGGTGGTCAGGTACGCGCTTGTTATAAAGGAGGTTGGGGATTTGCCAGCTTTAATCAATTATCCAGTTTACAGGAACGATTGGAAGATGCGATCGCTGCTGCCCGTTTAATTGGGGAAGAAGAAACCCTGATTGTTCCAGTAGAACCTGTAATTATCTCCTGTGAATTGCCTTTAACGGGAACGGACCCGCGTTTAGTACCATTAGCTGATAAAAAAGCCCTCTGCGATCGCTATAATAATCTATTGCGTCAACACCATCCCAGTATTGCCACCACTTCCGTCCGTTACAGCGATAGCAGTCAACATATTCTTTTAGGCACTTCTGACGGGACTTTAATCGAACAAAAATGGTCAGACTTAGAAATGCGTTTTTCGGCCACCGCTAGGGATGGGGACAGTGTACAAACAGGCCGGGAAACCACGGGATCCCGAAAAGCTTTCGAGGATCTGGTCAATTTAGAAGAACAGGTGCAAGGGTCGGCTAAACGGGCCGTACAAGCCCTAGTTTTGCCCCCTGTCAAGGGCGATACCTACACCGTCGTCATCGATCCCATTTTAACTGGTCTGTTCGTCCATGAGGCTTTTGGCCACCTTTCCGAGGCAGATATGTTGTACGAAAATCCCGACCTTTTGGAAGTGATGAGTATGGGCAAACGTTTTGGACCAGATAACCTGCAAATCTTTGACGGGGCCTATCCGGAAGGTCATCGGGGCAGTTATTTTTATGACGATGAGGGAACCCCCGCGACGACGACTCAGTTAATTAAAGATGGGGTTTTGGTGGGAAGACTGCATTCGCGGGAAACGGCGGGCAAATTAGGCGAAAAACCGACCGGTAACGCCCGTTGTCTCAATTATCATTATCCGCCCATTGTCCGCATGACCAACACTTGGATTGAACGGGGAACCACTGCGGTTAAAGAGTTATTTTCGGGCATAAAAACGGGAGTTTATGCCCAAAATTGGCAGGGAGGTATGACTAACGGCGAAATGTTCACTTTTAGCGCCGGGGAAGCTTGGATGATTCGCGATGGAGAAATTGCTGAACCCGTTAAAGATGTCACTCTCTCCGGTAATGTCTTTAAAACCCTAGCCAATATTGAGGCAATTGGTGATGATTTCTACTGGGATGAGTCGGGAGGCTGCGGAAAAGGGGGTCAAAGTGGTTTACCCGTCGGCTGCGGTGGCCCCAGTCTCCGTATCCGCGATGTGGTGGTCGGGGGAGAAGCAGATATTCAGTAATCAGTAATCAGTGATCAGTAAACAGTAAAGAGTGAAAAGACAGTGGGAAACTACTATTTAATACTAATAACTGATAACTAATAACTGATAACTGATAACTGATAACTGCTATAGCGGAGTTTCATACGGGCGAAATCTATCTCATTTTCTCGTCACTGTCTTCAATTTCTTGCTCATCTTGATTGATTTCTTCCTTAAATCCCCGTAAAGTTTTCCCCAAAGCTGCCCCAAATTCGGGTATTTTTTTCGGTCCAAATATCAGGAGAACAACCACAGCAATAATTACTATTTCTGGCCAACCTAATCCAAACATAATCTTGAAAGTAAAAAGTAAAAAAGGTGTTGGGTGTTGGGTTTTAGGGTGTTGGGTGTTGGGGGTTGAATTCCCCTATCCCCTATCCCCTATCCCCTATCCCCCTCTATACCCCCACTTCTGCGCGTTTATAAGCTTCGTCGAGGACTTCTGAGAGAGTTGGATGGGTGTGGATGCGGAAAGCGAGTTCATGGACAGATTTACGTTCAGCGATCGCATTGGCCGCTTCTTGAATTAAATCCGATGCGTGGATACCGATGATATGAACACCGAGTAATTCCCCCGTATCCTGACGATAAACGACTTTAGCGATACCTTCCGTTTCTCCTTCCGCTAAAGCTTTAGAATTTCCCTTAAAATAGGTCTTGACAGCAGCGACCTTGTACCCTTCTTGCTGTGCCAAAACTTCTGCTTGCGGTTCCGTTAAACCCACATAACTAATTTCGGGGTGGGTAAAAGCGGCGGCGGGAATACTGCGATAATCGATGGTTTTTGGGCGATTACAGATATTTTCAATGGCTATTACCCCTTGACCCGAAGCAGCGTGAGCTAACATCATTTTACCCGTAGCATCGCCCACGGCCCAGAGATGGGGAATCGGTTCACCGTCCTGAATTACCTGCATTTTGTCATTAACGGCAATAAAACCGCGTTTATCCAGTTCTACCCCGACAAATTCCAATCCGAGATTCTTGGTCGCAGGGATTCTTCCTGTAGCGACTAAACAAGCATCTACCTCTAAAATTTCGATCGCTTCTTTGCTTTTTGCGTCCACCAGTTCAATGGCCACAGGATTCCCCGGTTTAATACTTTTTGCCAAAACTCCCACATAGGTCTCGATGTCTCTAGGTTTAATCAGAACTCTTTCGGCGATTTTCGAGATTTCTGGGTCAAATCCTGGCATGAGACTATCTAAAGCTTCGATCATCGTCACTTCACAACCCAAAGCGGTGTATATATCCGAAAATTCTAGACCGATATAACCACTACCGATAATTGCGATCCACTTGGGTAAAGTTTCTAATCTAACGGCCTCATCGCTGGTAAAAACCGTTTTATGATCGATCTCGATCCCCGGTGGGACAAAGGGAACCGACCCTGGACAGAGCATAATATCCTTAGCAGTGTAGATTTTTTCGCCACTATCCCCGATGACGCTAACTTTTTGCGGGCCGGCGATTTTTCCCCAACCGTGGATAGTATCAACCTTGAGACGTTTAAGACTATTAGTAAGATCGCCTCTAATTTTACTGACAAGGTTGTTAGCATGATCGGCAATTGTCGGACGGTCAAAATTAACGCCACCGATGGCAATACCTAGACTTTTCAGATGGTCACTATCGGCTAATTCTCGCACTCGTCCCGAGGCTGCTAGTAAAGCTTTAGAGGGAATACAACCGCGATTGACACAGGTTCCTCCCATATCTTTGGCTTCGATAATAGCTGTTTTTAGCCCACATTTGACCGCGTGTAGGGCTGCCCCGTGGCCACCAACTCCAGCACCGATAATAATTAAATCGTAGTCGAATTCACTCATAGTCTCTCTGACTCTCAAAGTTAGCATTATCTCATTTTACGATCCACTGCGATCAAGCTGTGCTATCCCGGGCAAAAACTGGAGTCAGTTTTTAGCTATCAGGTTCTCGTGCATTGAAACTGGGTGTTGGGAATTTTACGACAAAACGTTACTAGACCTCTGGTAAAAATCAAAAATTGTTGTTCGGGTTGAGAGCCAGTCGTCAGTAGTCAGGAGAATTTAAAATGCTCTATTCACAGATTTTATGCCATTTAATCTTTATCTTTGCTGTTTTCGCATTCTCAAAAATTAATTAGGTAAGAGGTTAATGAAGCAAGATTATGAATACTAATTCTGCATCCTATCCATAAGTTAGTCTAGTCCTAGATTGTAAAAATTAGACCTGCTGCCAACACTTTGCTGGATGACGAGAGCATCTTTCTCCTACCATAATTTAGGCTCGAAAGCAGGATCATTAATGATTTCTACCGTTTCTCCCGATGGTTTAATCACAAATAAACCTTGTTTATAGGCATAACGATCTATGCCTTCATCTATTTCTATTCCCGCCACTGCACCATAAGCTTGATAGTTTTTATAATGGGGAAATGCTTCCTTAAATCGACTTAATTTTTCTAAAAACTCATTGACATCATCTTTCGATAAACGAGACTTACATTCTACTAAAACTACCTCGGTTTCATCGACGGCTAAAATGTCAATCTCCATGGCTAT
>SFBL01000098.1 GCA_007095785.1 Microcystis aeruginosa Ma_SC_T_19800800_S464 | reverse complement strand
TAGACTAGAGTTTTTACCTCCCTATTCTCCCGATTTTTCTCCCATTGAAAACTGTTGGTCGAAGGTAAAAACACTGATTCGTTCAATCTCACCTCCTACCTATGCCGATCTAGAAAAAGGGCTCTTCTCGACTTTGTGTGATAATTTTTGCTTATGAAATCGTGAAATGTTTACTGGGAAAGACTTTTAGGACTATTTTGTTAAATAAACTATCAGTATAGACCTCATTTCCACACAGAAACCAGATTACGTTGAAAGACATTCATCATTGGTTTAGCCATTGTTGTTATTGCGATACCCCTTTTAAAGAGCCTAATCAAGAGTCTGCCTAGTCATCCCTTTGTACCTCATTCAACTGAAACCCGCTATAAATGCTTTTTGGTAATTCTGCCATCTTTTGAGAGTGATGGAATTACAGCGATCGCATATCTACACAGCAATCGCATTGATCAAATATCTTCTTCAGAAAGTCCCGCTTATTTCAAAAAATGCGTAAATGTGATGGCTACCTTGAATTCTCAATAATTCCCATCCGCGACGCTCTCAAATTTTGGCGAACTTTTTCCCAGAAATCGATTTCATATCGCTATCTCTAGAATCCGATTTTTCGGATCAGTTGGCAAGGATTCCACATCTATGGATAGACAGCCTTCGATCGCTTCGTATCAATTCTCTAGTAGTTCCTCGAAAGTTTCTACTTTGAAGCAAATTTAAGCCGGTTCTCCCCACAAAAGCCTGGATAATTCCTAGTAAAGTCGTCATAAAAATACCACTTGTTAAATTTTTTCCTGTTTAAAACACTTAACAAATTTAACGATCAAATTACTAGAGTCGGCTGAAGCTTTCCCCCTCTATATATTTGCTAAATACAAAAATAATCTATTTTTAGGGCAAGGTAAAAGCAGCAATTACGGGATAATGATCGGAAGGAATAAGATTCAACCAACGGCAACGATCGACTTTTGCCCAATCTAACTGCAAACGGCTATCATAATAAATTGTATCGATGGCTAAATAAGGGGTATCGGTGTAATTATTAAAGCTCATTTGTTCGGCTAATTCCAAATCGGCTAAAGCGTCCTTTAATTTAATTTCTGACTGGAGAGGTTGAGTTAAAATCTGACGGGGTAATTGCTGAGAATTAACATTAAAATCCCCCGTTAAAAATAGGTAATCTTCTGTTAAATCCAATTGACAAAAATGCTCCTGTATGCACTTAGCACCTAAGTCCTTAGCTTTGTCGCTGTAGTAATCGAGATGGGTGTTATAAAACTGCAAAGTTTGCCCCTCAAGAGTGCAAAATTTTGCACCCGTTACCATGCGGGGATAAGGATTTCCCCAAGCTTCAGTAATACTGCCAACAATATCGGGAGTTTCTGATAGCCAAAATTCGTCAATTTCCAAACATTTTAACCGACTTGGTTGATATAAAATCCCACAATGTTCATCTAATCCCGTCCCCCTGCGATCACTGCCTAAACTTTGGTATTCTGGCAATAAACGGTGTAGATCCAATAATTGATTAGCGCGAGCTTCCTGAGTACCAATTATATCAGGAGAATAGTGAGCAATTAAAGCCGCTACTGCCTCCCTTCTTACTCGCCAATTACGCTCATCGGGATCGGGTTTATCGTAGCGAATATTAAAGGACATTGCTGTTAGTTTCATAGGAAAATAGAGAATGGTAGAGATGGAAGGGAGAAGGAAGTGGGAAGTGGGAAGTGGGGAAGTGGGGAAGTGGGGAAGTGGGGAAGCTGTCTCATCACCCTATCACCCCAAAACCCTCCGCAACGCGCACGCAGTGACCACCCTATCTCCTGAATACTGACTCCTAATAATTAATTATCAGGATTTTTTGGCAATTGTCCAGAAGGGAAAAGTTTGACTGGGATTGATGATAACCCCCGTGATGCCATTGCGAGCAAAAGCGTATTCCTTAGTTTGCCAAAGGGGAATATAGGGAACTTCATCGGCGAGAATTTCCTGAATTTTGCCAAAGATTTGCTTTCTTTTAGCTGGGTTACTTTCCCGACGGGATTGGGCGATTAATTGATTCATTTCTTGACTGTAAAAAAATGAGCCTTGACTTTGCGATCCTCCTTCTTCACAACCACTTTCTGGGGAACCTTTAGCACAATCTAAAAAGGGATAAATATAGTTATCTGCATCCAAAAAATCGGGATACCAATTAGATAGAGCAGTGGTATAAAGTCCCCGGCTAATATTACGGAAAAAGGCCGCTCCTAGGATACTATTGGGTTCAAATTGAATACTATTATCTAAATCGCGTTTTGATAGAGCTTTCATCACTGCTGCCACGCTGCTGGAAGTAATCGATCCCGAGGAGTGCCAAATTTCTACAATTGCGGGTTTTTCTTGACTATAACCAGCACCTTTTAGTAATTGTTTTGCTTGCTCTATATTATGGTTGCCATAGCGCTCTTTAAAAACTGGTTTTGACTCGGAAAAAGTTGTAGGAATGAGACTAAAAAGAGGTATCCCTTGACCTTGTAAAATGCGATCATTAAGTAAATCTCGATCGACTAGAGAAGCAATTGCTTGTCGCACTAAAATATTATTGGTGGGTTCACTTTTGAGATTGACGCTCATAAAGTTAATTGCTGCCCCAGAAGATTCGATCGCTTGCCATTTTCCCTGGGCTGCTTCTGTGCGTAATTTTCTCACTTGAGGAGGGAGTAAAGATTGATAAGCAATATCCACCGCTCCCGTCTGAAAACCGTTAAACAAATTGGCAGGATTCGAGAGATAAATTTGCACATTAACTTCCTTATTTTTGGCCGGTTCTCCCCAATAGCGATCAAAAGCTTCTAAACTAAAAGAATCGCTAGTAACTGCTTTTAATCGATAATGTCCTGTGCCGATAAATTCTTCTGGTTTAAATTTACCCTCGCCAATTTGATAAAATTTCGGTGAAACCGCACAGGCTCCGGGGTAAGCTAAAAGAGCGGGAAAAGCGGCAAAAGGTCTGGTTAATTTAATAGTAATTTCGTCTTCTTTGGTAGCGGTGATTTGATCAATTGTATCCCGGAGAAGAAAGGAAGGTTCACCACCATTTTTGATAAATCTTTCTAGGGAAAACTTCATCGCCTCTGCGTTAAAAACCGTGTCATCATGAAAGATAACTCCTCGACGTACTGGGATAGTATAAGTCAAACCATCGGGGCTAATTTGCGGCAATTCCGTGGCAAGGAGAGGCTTTAAATTAGTGGTTCCTTCGGCGTAGGTGTAGAGAGTTTCACCGAGATTATAAATAATAAAAAGTCCTGCTAACTCATAACTATCGGCCGGATCGATCGAGCGCGGTTTTAGGGTTGTACCAATTATCAGGCGATCGCTATTCCCCTGGGGTAAATTGGAATTAGTGGACTGACAGCCCACAGTCAGAAGAAGACAGAGGCAAAATAAACTTAAATAGCGGTAAAGTTGGCGTAAAGGTTTCATCGAGGGCGATTAACGGCAGCTAGGTATCAATCAATCCTATCATTTTTGTGCATAGTCTTTTCTTCTAGGTTCCCTTAAGGAAGTAGATTGATTGCTTAATTGGTTGGGGAAAATTCTTCAATAACTGCACTGATTACCCAGACGATTAAATTAAATTTTCTGGTCGATGATGACAAAAACTTGATCAATTTGGCCAAGAAGAAAACCCAGGGCAGCAAAGGGGTTAAATGGTTCAGAATAGCTGGAGCTATGGAGGTAGATAGACAGGGAAATGGTCAAGATTTTTCAATCTAGATCAGGTTCTAGCAACGAATGAGAAACTCATCTTCTTTTATAAACCTCTTGCATAATTAATTCTTCAGAGTTCAAAAACTGCAAAAATAAGGATTAAATGGCATAAAGTTTATAAATAGACCATTTAACTGATTATTATTCATTCTTAATTCTCCTGACTACTGACTACTGGCTACTGACTCCTAACCCTAACAACAATTTTTGATTTTTACAAGAGGTCTTATCTATCAGCCATTTAGGTTAATCCTGTCCCTTCTAAACAAGCTCGATCGAAAATTGCCCCCGTGGTTACTGCCGAGGCTAAACTAGCACAAAGAAGATTGGCATCAGTAAAATTTGTTCCCCGTAAAATCGCCCCGAAAAAAATTGCTTCCTCTAAATCAGTTGCCGACAGATCTGCCCCGGACAGATTAGCACTAGTAAAATCCGCTTGGGTTAAAATCGCCCCGACAAAACTCGCTCCCCGGCCATCGACACCGCGAAAATCCGCCCCGGACAAATCTAGATGATTAAAAACCGCCCCGGCTAAAAAAGCCCCGGCCAAACTTGCCCCAGCGATGATCGCATCGCGGAGAATTGCCCCGCGTAAATCGGCATTACGAAAATCTGCTCCCCTTAAATTTGCCCCAGTCAGGTCAGCACCGCGTAAATTTGCGCGTAAATTGGCTCCTGCTAGGTCTGCACCCGCTAAATCAGCCCCTGCCAAATTCATGCCCGCTAAATCTTTTATCTCACCCTGACGAATTGCTAATAAATCAATACTGGGAAAAGTCATGGTCAGCCACGGTTAAATACTGTAAAAATATCTTAGAATATTCGTAAACCTTTGTTAAGAAAGCGCTCCATGTCCCTAGAGCTATTATCCCTAGAAAATATTGAAGAAATCGCCCACCAATACGGATACTGGGCAGTATTTATCGGCATCACCCTCGAAAATACGGGGATTCCCATCCCGGGAGAAACCATCACCATTGTCGGCGGCTTCCTTGCCGGTAGCGGTGATTTAAACTATTGGTTAGTTTTAGTCAGCGCAATTACAGGAGCAGTTTTGGGCGATAATTTTGGCTATTGGCTCGGTCGCGCTGGAGGTTGGCCGTTTTTGTTAAAAGTTGGCAAATTCTTTCGGATTCCGCCCCAAAAACTAGAATTAGCCAAGGATCAATTTAGTAAAAATGCACCCCGGGCGGTCTTTTTCGGTCGTTTCGTGGCTTTGTTAAGAATCTTTGCAGGTCCCATGGCGGGAATTGCCCGAATGCCCTACGGTCGCTTTTTCCTCTGTAATCTCGGTGGGGCAACGGTGTGGGCGACGATTATGGTGACATTATCCTTCTTTTTAGGCCGTTTGTTCCCCTTGCACCAGTTAGTTAGTTCTATGGCTCGTTTTGGTATCTTGGCTTTAATTATCGTCCTGGCCTGGACAATTATTCACCCCATCCTTGAGTCACGGAAAAAGGTGGCTTAAGTCCGTCATTTCAGTTATCAGTTATCAGTTATCAGTTATCAGTTATCAGTTATCAGCTTTTGAAGGCAAGAGGCAAAAGACAGAATCTGACAATTCTCCTCCCTAAAAAGAAGGTTAGAAACTAAGCACATCAAAGCTTTTAGCTATCCCCAGAAAAGGGGGGCTTGTTACCTCATTCTTGACGGGGAGCGATTCGTGGTGTTAATATAATTTTGTCCCAGATCGCAACTATACATCAACGGTGATTGCCCAAAAAATTACTTTTTCTAATGGACTGGAATGTTACTACAGTAGTAGCAAAGAGGAAACAGAATACATTTTTTCGGAAATATTTACTGAAAGGCAATATGAAGGCCATGATATCGTCATCAAAGAAGGCGATGTGATCTTTGATGTGGGAGCCAATATCGGTCTATTCTCTATTTTTGTCAAGGGAGTTGAACCAACAGCAAAAGTTTTCGCCTTTGAGCCAATCAAGCCAACTTTTGATGTTTTGCAAAAAAATATTCATTTGCATTCTTTAGAGGATGTTGTTTTATTTAACTGTGGATTAAGTTCAGAGAATAACCCAGCAAAAATCTTTACTTTTTATCCCAATATGTCTGCTAATTCAACCACAAAGCCAGAGGATACCCTGGCTGAATTAGAAGGTATTGAATTCGATCAGAATTCCTCAAAAATAGAAAATTTATTTGAAGAGTTTTTCCAAGAAAAATAACAAGTAGCCTGTGAAGTAAGAACTCTATCCTCCGTAATTAATGAACTCGGTATTGATTCCATCGATTTATTGAAAATTGATGTGGAAGGAGAAGAATACGAAGTATTTCAAAGCATCGAAGCTAAAGACTGGCCAAAAATCAAGCAAATAGTGGCTGAAATTCACGATAAAAAGGGACGCTTAAAGCAAAGTAACCCAAATGCTGACGGATAATGGCTTCAAAATTCAACTAGAAAAAAGAGAATTGCTACCTTCGACATTCGTGGATATTTTCCATTTATACGCTGTGCGTTAACGGTTAAACTTTTATTCTCAAAGTTAATCTATTTTTCCAGAAAATTGGTTAATAACTGACTAAAGCGTTGGGCAATAATCGGTGCATCAAATTCTGAAACTTTTGCTCTACCTGCCTTCCCTAAGGAACGAGCTTTTTCTGGATTGAGAAGCACTTCTGCCAATTTACTGGCTAAATCTTCAGCATCTAAGGGATTGGCTAATAGACCTTGTACACCATCTTCAATCAACTCCGGTGTCGAGGAGGAACGACTGGCGACAATCGGTTTATAACTGGCCATAGCTTCAGCAAAAACTATACCAAATCCTTCTTGCAGGCTAGGTAAACAAAAAACTTGACAATCAAGATATTCTTGGATCAGTTCTTGATAGGAAAGATAGCCGAGAAAAGTAACATTTTGCTCTAAATTGAGTTCTTGTGCTAGACGGCGTAAATTATTCCATTCAGGACCTTTGCTGGCAATTCGTACCTCTAGATCAGGTATTTGACGGCGGAGAATTGCGGCGGCGCGGATCAAAGTGGCAACATTTTTGCGGGGATACTGGACACCGACACAAAACACCGTCGGCCTCCTCTGCTCGCATTTTTTTTCCTCATGCTTGACCGAGGCGACCGCTGCATCCCAACCTTTGAGATCAATTAGAGAGTGAACAATTTCGATATTGCCATCATACTGATAAAGTTGCTTGAGTCTAGTACGCGAATACTCACTGATAGAGATGACCAGATCGGCACGATGGACGCTCACTTTCTCGGCTTTTGCCATCAATTCTAAGGAAGTTCGCACCCAACCCCGCTCAAAGGTAGCTTCATCGGCAATAATACCAAGAATATAAACGATAAAAGGGACTTTCAGGCGATCGCTGATGGCGTAACCATCCATATCGTAACCCACCACCACATCATAGTGGTCAAAGCGACGGGGATCGAGTTGCCAATTCCAAAGAAAGCGATGCGCCATGTAGCCTAACGGACCCGATGCTTTGGCTGGCGAGAAGACATCAACCACATGACCCTGAACGTAACTCGTTAGTCAGATGGATATTCCCAACGAAAGTACCACTTCCGAGCTTGACATTTTGGGGAGTTGCTGTGATGATTGCTATCTTCATTTTTTGTCAAAGTTTATGGCAGCGGTTGGATGATGATGGGAAAATCAGAACAAATAAGGTGGGCGGGAGTGGGTGCGAATCAAATCTTGATTTTCCCTATCTATGAATCTATGAAAGAACGGATATCCTCGCGTCCGTTAGCTTTTTTCGTCAAAACGATGAAATGTCCGTATGGAGTATTAGGATGTGAGAAAACAAACATTGATTAATTATCCATAGGAAAGCGGTTATCAGAAATAACCGCTTCTGGAATTTTCCAAGAATCTGTTTAACGTTCGCTGCGCCCGAAGTTTTTGCGCTCACCACCGCCACCACCGCCAAAATTATCTTCTTTGGGACGGGCTTTGTTGACCCTCATCTTTCGTCCCATCCATTCGGCCTCGTTCAGAGTTTCGATCGCTTTTGCTTCTTCCTCATCGGAGGACATTTCCACAAAACCAAAACCGCGCATTTTACCCGTTTCCCGATCTACGGGCAAGTAAACGCGACTAACCGTGCCGTATTCAGCGAATACATCGTGCAAGTCCTCTTTCGTGACTTCATAAACCAGATTACCAACGTAAATCGTCATGGATTGTCTCCCAAGATCACAGCCATTTTGAGAAGGAGATCGGACACAACCCAGTCAAGGCCATCAGGGAAAAACCGCTTCTGTTTGAAACCAATGCTGCTACCGAACCTAACTACTCTCTCTAAACTAGCATAGCTTATCAGTGATCAGTAGGAATATGAAGTATTAAGTGAGCAGTATTATAGGGCAGTTTTCTGCTTTCTTTTCACTGATTACTGATTACTGTTTACTGATCACTGATTAGGGTAGCCAAGGATATTGACTAAAATCGGGGGGACGTTTTTCGAGGAAAGCCTGTTTACCTTCCGCTCCTTCGGCGGTCATATAGTAGAGTAAAGTGGCATTACCGGCTAACTCCTGTAAACCCGCTTGACCATCACAATCCGCATTAAAAGCCGATTTTAGGCAGCGAATCGCCAAGGGACTTTTTTCGAGAATTTCTAGGGACCATTTAATCCCTTCTGACTCTAATTCCTCCAC
Source organism: Microcystis aeruginosa Ma_SC_T_19800800_S464 (assembly GCA_007095785.1). Taxonomy (GTDB): domain Bacteria; phylum Cyanobacteriota; class Cyanobacteriia; order Cyanobacteriales; family Microcystaceae; genus Microcystis; species Microcystis aeruginosa_E. The sequence goes on along the minus strand of SFBL01000098.1, from coordinate 928 downwards.
CGGGACCACATGGTTAACCAACCCCATGTCTAAAGCTTGTTGGGCGTTATACTGCCGACAGAGAAACCAAATCTCGCGAGCTTTTTTCTGACCCACTACCCGGGCCAGATAACTAGAGCCAAAACCGCCGTCAAAACTGCCCACTTTCGGACCGGTCTGGCCAAAAATGGCGTTATCCGCTGCTAAGGTTAAATCACAAACCAAGTGTAAAACATGACCGCCCCCGACCGCATAACCTGCCACCAGCGCGATAACTACCTTGGGGATGGAGCGAATTAATTTCTGTAAATCCAGCACATTGAGCCGGGGTACGCCATCATCACCAATATAACCCGCCTGACCGCGCACCGTCTGATCGCCGCCGGAACAAAAAGCATATTTGCCGTCGCTGTGGGGACCTGCACCCGTAAGCAATACTACCCCAATGCGGGCATCCTCGCGAGCATCACAGAAAGCGTCGTAAAGCTCAAAAACTGTCTTCGGACGGAAGGCATTACGCTTATGGGGGCGATTGATGGTAATTTTGGCGATTCCCCCCCATTTATGGTAAAGAATATCCTCGTAGGTTTTGACGGATTGCCATTCAACGCTCATAGTCTCGGTTATAGGCACAGCCTTTTTACCTTACCCTATTTTGTCCCCCACTTTGAAGCCTGGATCGCCTGAATAGGGGAATGGATAGTTGACCGAAAAGGTTTAAAGCTGATTCCTTTCTTGATATTTTCTGAGTGTTTATTCAAAATAAGTAGCTGGTTATAATTAAATTAAAAATGGATTTTAGGTTCGATCCCCCCTGCCCCCCTTGATAAGGTAGGGCTGTTTCATTCTCCCATCAGAATATCAAAAGTAAAAGCGATCACTATCAGGTAAAATGAGAAGTGACCGCCAACCTTTCAAATATATGTTGAGCTTAATAAAAAAACTGAAA
>SFBL01000097.1 GCA_007095785.1 Microcystis aeruginosa Ma_SC_T_19800800_S464 | reverse complement strand
CTATTTATGAATGTCTGAATGATGCCCATCTGAAACATAAAAAAGAACTGGATTCCTTGCTGACTCTACGATTTCAGAAGTTTAATAAATCTCAGATTATGAACGTCTAAAGTATATCATCCCCCTCAAGATGCAGATTCTTTTTATTTTCAGGAAGAGGAGGGTTATTTCTTTTTTCCCAGCCGCATTAATCGGATTAAACGACAGGAATTGGTGCTGGAAGCCTTAGCAAAAACAACTCACCCCGTGCCAGTTATTTTTGCTGGTAAAGCCGAGGGTAATTTTGACGTTTATTTGCAGGAAAAAATTGCCAAGCTGGGACTAACAGAAAGAGCCAGGTTTATCGGCAGAATAACTAATGAACAAAAAATTGTATATTGTGCTAAATCCCTAGGAGTTATCTATCCACCTTTTGACGAAGATTACGGATATGTCACCCTGGAAGGAATGTTAGCTTCTAAACCAGTGATTACCTGCCAAGATTCGGGAGGACCCCTGGAATTTATTCGTGATCGAGAAACCGGTTTAATTGTGGAACCGACGGCTAATGCTCTAGCAGCAGCGATGGACGAACTCTGGGAAAATCGGTCTTGGGCAGCAAAATTAGGTCAATCTGCTGGTGAATACTACAAAAGTCTCGATATTAATTGGTCAAACGTTATCAAAAAACTACTCGCATGAAAATTAATTGGTTTTCCCCTTTACCTCCCGCTAAAACTGGTATCGCTGATTACATGACTTGTATCTTGCCAGCTTTGATTAAAAATTGTCAGTTAGAACTATGGACTAATCAAAAAATTTACGATCGAGAACTAAACAACTATGTCAAAGTTAATTCCTACCATAGAGATAACATAATGTGGTCAAAAATTAACCAAGCAGACATAAATATTTATCATATTGGTAATAACCCAGATTTTCATGAGGATATCTGGCGGATTAGTTGTCAATGCCCCGGTATAGTTGTCCTTCATGATTTAAAGCTGCAGGATTTTTTTAGTGAAATTGCTAGAATCAATAATGACCGAGATGGCTATCTTAATCAAATGTTCTATTACTATGGAAAGGAAGGAAAAATAGCCACAGAAATGTGGTGGGATCAGAAAATTACTATGCAATTTATGGCTGATAATTATCCCCTGACACCTTTAGCTTTAAAAAATGCGGTGGCGATTTTTGTCAATTGTTTTTGATCTAGAGCGAACTCATCAATTAAGTCTCTTGCCAGATAAGGATTTAGTCAATTTATGCCCCCCTATCGAACCATACCAAGTAACGAAGAACCAAAAATGCTATTGGTGTGATTACTCACAGTCAGGAAGGTTATCGTAAGTTTCAGCAAGAAAATGCGCTTCTTACTGCTTATTTTCCCCTACCCTATTCTAGATGCGATTCGTCATCAAATTACGAATTGCAGAAAAACTGGGATTTTTATCAACTAATTGTTTTTGGTCATATTGGAAAAAACAGATGTGTTGATATGATTCTGGATGCTTTAGCCAGTTTTCCCCAAAAACAAGCTTTTCGCTTAGACATTTATGGAGAAGTATGGGATAGTAATTATCTCCTTCAAAAAATTAATAGCTTAAATTTAAATAATTTAGTAACCTTGCATGGTTTTGTTACGGAAGCCAAATTAGAAACCGCTTTAGCTGACGCAGATTTAGCAATCAATTTACGTTATCCTACTATGGGAGAAGCATCCGTCAGTCAGCTGCAGATTTGGAGCCATGGTTTACCAAGTTTAGTGACTAAAATAGGCTGGTATAGTGAGTTGCCCGAAAATACCGTAGGCTATGTGACTGTTGGCAACGAAATCGCCGATTTACACCAACATTTCTCTCAATTTCTTCACGACCCGCAATTCTATCAGGCTATCGGGAAAAATGGTCAAATTTGGCTAGAAAATAATCATTCCCCCGAATCCTACGCTAAAGCCTTGGTGGATTTCGCTCAGGAAGCTTGTCAACAAAGATATCGTCATGCGGCCAATTATTTTATCGAAAAAGTAGGCAAAGAAATTAGCTATTGGAATGATGACCAAATCTCGGATTTAGAGCTAAAATCCCTAGCGGAAACCATTCATTTTCTAACCAGCTAAAGTGTTTCCCCATCAGGAATTATCATCTGGCCTTGGCAGACTAGAACTGATGCACCACCCACAGAAACTTCCGTAATTGACCGGTGGTTTTTCTGGAACTTTAATTGTAAACTGCTGGGTCTGCCCATTTCCACCCCTTGGATTATCGTCCATTGATTCATCCCTTCCCTAGAAGATTCTAAGGCCCCTAGATACCCAGCTAAAGCGGCCACAGCCGAACCGGTGGCGGGATCTTCCATAACTCCTAAACCGGGAGCAAACATTCGACCATAAATACGAGATTGGGGTGATTCTTGGTCAAAACAGCAGACAAAAAGGGAATTAGCGGGGAATTGACCTAATAATGATGACCATTGAGTTAGATTTAGTTTTATTTTCCCTAAAATATCTCGATTTTTAACGGGAATGAATAAAAAAGGGAGACCGCAGGAAAAGGCCCGGGGGGGATAACCGGGTAAGAAATCGGCAACGCTGAGGGAAAGAATCGCGGCTAAATCATCGAGAGCATAATTATCCGCCACTAATTCTGGCAATTGTGCCACTTTTAACTCACTATAGACGGGTTTTTCCTTCTCCCTGACTATTTTTACCGGTACTAAACCGACTCCTTCCTCCAGATAAATCGTGGTTTCTTGGTAGGGGGGAAGATCATCGATTAGGGCTAAAATATAGGCTGTGCCGACGGTAGGATGACCAGCAAAGGGTAATTCGGTACTGGGGGTGAAGATACGGACTTTTTTGGTGCCTTGGGGCGTTTCTGGCGGAAAAACGAAGACTGTCTCCGAGAAGTTGAATTCGGCGGCGATTTTTTGCATCTGGGTGCGGGTTAATCCAGACGCTTCCGGAAAAACCGCCAGGGGATTACCGCCAAAAATGCGATCGCTAAAAACATCGGCGGTATAGTAGGAATAGGTAGGCACGCGGGGGATAGGGCAACAGTTATCGGAGAATTTTTTGATCTTACACCTATTTTCACCCGTGGATGAGATAGTCCCCAAGTCTGGCTGATATCATGTAATACTAAATCCGGTTATTAAAAACTGATTATTTATTCACCCTTTTGCCTGTTGCCTGTTGCATGAGTGCCTGTCCTCATAAGTAACCTATACTCAACGGATTTAGTATCAGATCTGGCACTTGCGGCGGCTAGATTGGCCGAGGCTTGTTATACACTTGTACTAGATGCCCAGCCAAGTTTTCCACAATACTGATTAATCTTTTCGGATCTTCACTCCCCAACCCCCCACTGATTACTGTTTACTGAACACTGAAAAATCTCTTGTCTCTTAATCAAATTCTGCTTTTAAATCCCGACGCATCAATTCATAAACGGCAACTTGGGGAGAAATTTCCCCGCGCAAAAGACGATCAACTTGCCAGGTAATCGGTACATATAAATTTTTTTCTTGGGCAATTCTCATCAAAACTTCTGTGGTATTTATTCCCTCGGCAGTTCCCTCTAACTTCGCTAAAATTTCAGGCAAAGATAAACCTAAAGCTAATTGATAACCCACTTGATAATTGCGAGATAAAGGACTATTACAGGTGGCTAATAAATCCCCTAAACCTGATAAACCGAAGAAAGTTTCTTGGCAACCTCCTAGACAAGTTCCCACCCGAACTATTTCCGGTAAAGCGCGAGTTAACAGCGCAGATTTGGCATTAGTACCTAACTGTAAACCATCACAAACCCCAGAAGCGATCGCCATGACATTTTTGAGAGTGCCACCCAACTCAGTCCCCAAGGGATCGCTATTCAGATAAACCCGAAAAGATTCCCCAGATAATAATTTTTGTAACAATATTGCTGCTTTCTGCACATAACTTGCTACCACCGTAGCAGCGGGTAGGCCTTGATTAATTTCTTTAGCTAAATTGGGACCGGAAAGAACCACAAGGGGATGAGCGGGAAAAGCTTGATTCCACAGATGAAAGGGGGTACGAGTGGTGATTGGGTCTAATCCTTTAGTAGCGGTGACGATAATTGTGGGAGAATTTAATTGTAATTGCTGTAATTTTTTGATCGTTGGAACAACTCCTTTAATCGAAACGGCTGAAATAATTACGTCAGTATCTGCTATAATAGCCCCTAAATCTTCCCCAGTATGACGCGACCAAACCCTAACAGTTAAGTGATTACGTCTAGCCAAATTAGCGAGAGTTTGTCCCCAAATTCCCCCACCTATAACCGTAATTTTCTTGGCATTTTCTAACAACTTTTATTCTCCTCCTTATTAGTGATCCCTGATCAGTTACTGGTTAGAAATGATTCGATTTCAAGGTTATGAGTCTTAAATGAAATTATTCACCGATTACTGATAAGTAGGTAGGTGTTAAAAGTTGTCAGACACCCCCCTTATTAAGGGGGCAGGGGGGATCGCCCCGCCTATCGGCACCCCCCTTATCAAGGGGGGCAGGGGGGATCAGAGGCAAAATCTATCTTCAATTTAATTATAACTACTTACTTAACTGTTGACTGACAACTGAAAAAAATGACAACCTATCGCAATCCTGCCCCCACTGTTGATATTATCATCGAACTGATCGACTCGCCCCACCGTCCGATCGTACTAATTGAGAGAAAAAATCCGCCCTTTGGCTGGGCAATTCCGGGGGGATTCGTGGACTACGGCGAATCGGTGGAAACGGCGGCCATTCGGGAAGCTTACGAGGAAATCAGCTTGCAGGTGCAGTTAATCGAGCAATTTCACGTCTATTCCGATCCCAACCGCGATCCACGTCAACACACCATTAGTATCGTTTTTATCGCCACGGCAAAAGGCAAACCGATTGCTGCCGATGATGCCAAAAAAGTCGGGATTTTTCATCTCTGGGAATTCCCCCAACCTTTATGCTTTGATCACGATCGCATCCTCAATGATTATCGTCGTTATCGGGATTATCAAATCCGTCCCACACATTAGACCCCAACCTGGCCATAAAAGCAATCCTTGCCCAAAACCTCCCCGAAAAAACCTTAAAAAGTTATACACTTCTGAGGGCGACAATCGGCTCCAATTTAGAGGCACGATAGGCGGGAAAAACGCCAAAAAAGAGACCGATACCCGTGGAAACGCTCAAAGACAGGGCAACGGCGGTGGCGGAAACAGTGGCAGCCAGGGGAGAGAAACTGGAGACGAGAACGATCGCTCCTGCACCGACGAGAATACCAAGCGCACCACCGGCGATGGAAACGAGAGTTGATTCAATCAGGAATTGTAAGAGAATATCCTGTTCTCTGGCTCCGATCGCTTTTCTTAGTCCGATTTCCCCGGTTCTTTCGGAAACCGAAACGAGCATAATATTCATCACCCCGATACCACCGACAATCAGGGAAATACCGGCGATTAGAGCCAAAAGTAGGGTTAGACCCTGGGTAATCGTGCCGAAGATTTCGATCATCTGTTTAGCAGTTTCAACGCGAAAATCATCCTCAGCGACGATTTTATGGCGTAAACGCAGAAGATTCTGGATTTGGAACTTAGCGGCGCGGATTTCCTCCCCCGATCGGGCGGTGAGACTAATCCAACTCAACTCGACACCGTAGGGTCCGGTTTTGCCCACCAGTTGCGAGTTCATGGTGCTAAGGGGAATAATCAGCATTTCATCCTGATTATTGCCAAAAAAGGAGCCTTTCGCCTCTAAAATCCCGATCACCTCAAAACTGAGATTTTTGATCCGCAGCTGTTGACCGAGGGGATTTTGGGTGGGGAAAAGTTGCGCTACCACTTCACGGCCGATTACCGTTACCCGTTTGTTACGCGCTAGATCGATATTATTGATAAAACGACCTTTTTCTAGGGTAAAATTGCGAACAGAAGCGTATTCTGGGGTGCTTCCCGTGACTAGAGCCGTCATGTTGCGATTACGATAGGAAATCAAGAAACGAGCGTTTATTTCCGGGGCGACTTCGGCGACGGTGGGAACCTGTTCGGCGATCGCCTGAGCATCAGCTAAAACTAAGGTTTTCGGTAAATCAACGGTGGTATTGCGTGCTTGTCGCGACCCTGGCACCACAAAAATAGTATTGGGTCCCAAGTTAGCAAACTGGTCATTGGCTAGGGTTTGCGCCCCTTGGCCAATACCGATCATGGCCACCACCGAAGCGTTACCGATGATAATTCCTAGCATGGTTAGACCGCTACGCACTTTATTGGCCGCTAGGGTGGAGACGGCCATTTTTAAACTTTCGATAATAAATTATCAGTTATCAGTTATCAGTTATCAGTTATCAGTTATCAGTTATCAGTTATCAGTTATCAGTTATCAGTTATCAGTTATCAGTTATCAGTTATCAGTTATCAGTTATCAGTTATCAGATTTGAGTTTTTAAGGGTGCAGTATTAAATAGCAGTTTCCTACTGTCTTTTTACTGATTACTGTTTACTGATTACTGTTTACTGATTACTGATTACTGATTTTAGTTTTCGAGGTATCTTCGGCCCCTTGGGGGAGATCGATAAAGACCTTTTCCCCGGCTTCCAAACCTGATAAAATTTGGGTTTTATCGTCTAAGACCAAACCGATCGAAACGGGTTTAAAACTGGGTTTATTTTCGGCATCGGCAACTAAAACCCCTGACTTGCCTTCCCGGGTGACAATGGCGACAGTCGGCACCACCAGGGCATTATCTAACTGCTGGCCGACAAAAGTTACATCCACATTCATTTTCGATTTGAGTTTGTCCCGTCCCGTCACCAGACCGATTCTGACCTCAAAAGAAGTAACATTATTCTCGATAATTGCTTCAGGAGCCACGAGAATAACTCGACCTTCAAAGACTTCTTCAGGAAAAGCATCGGCCACAATTCGCACGGGTTGGCCGCGCTGTAATAAACCCACATCTACTTCCGGCACTTTCGCAATTACTTCCAATCCCGATGCTAGGGCGATAATCGAGGTGGAGGTGGCGGAAGCGGTACTAGAGGCCGAAGTGGTGGGAGTGACAAAAGAACCCTCAGTGGCGTATTTTTGGGTGACGATGCCATCAAAGGGAGCAGTAATGACTGTATCGCGGTATTGAATCTTAATTTGCTCTAAACTGGCCCTAGCAGCTGCTACAGATGATTCTAGTCGAGCAAGCTCCGTTTCTTGGGTTTTTTGGCGTTGTTCGAGGGCAAATTTCGCTTCTGCGATCGCCGCCGCCGCTCGGATCATTTCCTGCTCAATTCCTGCCACTTCTGGGGAAGCGGTTTTATCTGCTTGTTCCAAACGGCGGATCGATTCGTCTAAATTGGCTTTAGCATTGAGATATTCATTGAGGACGGCATCAAATTGGTCTTGAGCGATCGCCCCTTCCCGGACTAAATTTTCATTGCGTTTAACCCGATTTTCTGCTAGTCGAAAACGGGATTGGGCCGCTTGTACCTGAGCTTGCAGTTGGTCTAAATCTTTCGGAATTCTTTCTTTGGCCTGAGCTAAACGGGCTTCTAATTGCTTATAACTGGCCTGGGCCTGATAAAATCGGGCTTGTAATTGCCGGATATCTTCGGGAATGCTGCGTTTAGCCTGTTCCAGATTGGCTAGAGCTTCCCGTAGATGCGCTTCTGACTGCATTCCCCGGGCATACACCTCTAAATTATCCATGACGGCGAGGGTTTGTCCCTTTTTAACAATCATGCCCTGATCCACCAATAATCGCACTAATCGGCCGGGGTTTTTCGGGCTAATGTTGACACTTTGGATTGGTTCCACCCTACCACTAGCTTTAATTTCCACAGCCAGGGTTTCCCGTCGAGCAGGAACGGTCATTTTCGCCAATTCTAGGCTAGGAGGAGGTGTTTGCAGCAAGCGATAAGAAACCACTCCCACCGCCAGAAAACCACTAGCCATGAGTCCGAATATCCAAAATAGGGGGCGATTTGATTTTCCCAACACGGTTATTGCCATCGATCAGCCAAAAGTTAATTGGTTATATACTAACGTCTCTAGAGTTGCCTTTGTTGTTTCTTTAGTCAACAACTCCCAAGCGAGATAGACTGATTAAAAAAGGCCTATCGCGGGGGTAAACTGTGCCAAAACTTCAATTAATCATTTCTTTGCTCATTTTTTTCGTCGCTGGCAGCCCGCCGGCTTTTTCCCAAGCGCTACTCCCCTACGCCATCGAACCGGAGTTAGAACAGATGGAACAAGCGGGAATTGAAATGGCCGAAGATGCCATCCAATTAGCTCGTTTTCGCCGTACCGATGCGGCCCTTGGACGAGCTAAGTTAGCGGTGCAGTTAGCCCCCCATCTCTATCAAACTTGGTTTATTCTCGGTAGTTTATATCTGCAAGACAATCAGGTGCAACTCGGTATCGAGGCATTAAATCAATCTTTGTCCCTTGCTCCCGCCGATGCCCACGCTAATATTAAATTTTCCCTCGGTAGTGCCTATTTTCAGAATCAAGATTACCAGTCTGCTATTGCCCAGATTGAAGCGGGTTTGCAAATGAAACCCGATATCTCCCCCGCTCTTTTTGATCTCGGTAATTCCTATCTCAAGTTAGAACAATATTCCCAAGCGATCGCAGCTTACGAAAAAGCTGTTAGTCAAGATAAAGATTTTTGGCCGGCTATTAATAATATTGGTTTAGTCAAATACGAACAGGGTGACAAGGAAGCGGCTCTTAAAGATTGGCGGGCCGCTTTGAAAATTGATCCTAAACAGCCGGAACCTCAGTTAGCTATTGCGGTGGCTATTTATAGTCAAGGAAAAACTGAGGAGGGCATCAAATTAGCTCAGGCTGCTCTCACTAGCGATAGTCGTTATGTCAGTCTAAAATTTTTAGAGGAAAATCTCTGGGGTCAACGTCTTCTGCAAGACACGGAGAAAATGTTTAATCATCCCAAAATGAAAGATTTTATCGCTCGTTTACCACCACCAACCCCAGAAGCGGAGGAAGAAAATTAAGCTGATAAGTAATACCATTTTTCTTTATTCTTGGCAGGTATCTTACCCCCCCCTGCCCCCTCGACATCGGGGGGTTGCCTTTTGCCTCTTGCCTCGTCTCAACAAGCAATTTAAATTACGAACAGCTTAGCAGTAACTTCCCCGTAACCTGCCGACTTTCTAAGGCGTAATGTGCCTCTTTTGCTTGCTCTAAAGAATAGATTTGATAACAGGGAGACTGAATCTTTCCTAAGCTCAAATAGTCAAAAAGTAAAGATGCCTGTTGGTTCAAAGCGATAGGATCGGAAATATAATGGCGAATGACCGGGCGAGTCAAATAAAAAGAGCCTCGTTCAGAAGTGCGACAACCCAGCAGACGATTCAACGCCACCGGTGGCACTTCCCCACTTGCTTGTCCACAAGCCACCAGCAAACCGCGATTTTTTAAGGCTTTTAAGCTATCTTCAAAGGTTCTCAGACCCACGGAGTCATAGACCACGTCAACCCCTTGACCCGCAGTGAAATCCATCACCCCATCGACAAAACTCTCGCGGTCGTATCGAATCACCTTATCAGCGCCAGCCTGAAAAGCCAGCAGAGCCTTGGCTGCCGAAGAAACAGTACCAATCACCCTGGCCCCGCGCAACTTTGCCATTTGAACCAACAGAAAACCAACTCCACCAGCAGCAGCATGAATCAGCGCCGTATGTTGTTGATTCAGAGGGAAAGTCTCATGGGAGAGAAACAAGGCGGTCAGTCCTTGCAACAAAACAGATGCCGCTACTTCCTCTGAGATGAACTCCGGTAACGACACTAGCCTAGTAGCGGGTACGGCGATATATTCGGCATAAGCTCCCTGTTCTACATAGGGAAATCCTACCCGTTGGCCGATTTGAAAGGCTGTGACACTAGAGCCGATGGCCACAACTTCGCCAACTCCCTCCTTCCCTGGAATGAAAGGCAGCGGCGTAGAATAGACCCCAGTGCGTTCGTAAATATCAACAAAATTCATCCCCGCAAACTTTACCTTGACCAAGACCTGATCAGACTCTACCGTTGGCGTTGGCAGAATTTGCGGTTGAAGCTGGTCGGGAGTGCCGTATTTTTCAACTGTTATACACAACATGATGTCAACTCCTTGGGAAATTATGAATGATGAATTGGGAATTGGGGATAGGCAACGGGCAAAAGTACATAACAAGTAAACTGTTGTGGATTTAAATTCCATATTGTCAAAATTGGAAAAACAAGCGAAAACCCTTACTCTTGCCTGTTGCCTGTTGCCCGTTTCCTTGCCTCAACTATTAATACAAGTGTTCTATAATTTACTCTTGCACTGGTATTAGGCTCAAACTTGTAAACGACAGATCGATCGCCCGCCATAATCCATATACTTCTTGATAGGGTACTGGCCAGCCTGGATGATTCGCGTCCACATCCTGTTGTCGGGCGATCGCCGCATTGAGCCACTGATCGACACCGGGGTGGCGGTGATGATAATCATGACAACTGGTATCTCCCACTAGGATCAGCGAGCGAATCGGAACATAGAGGAGCCATAACCTCAACCACCAAACGCACCATTGCCAGAATCTCAGGACAAAGGGTTGATCGGCCTTGGGTAGCGGATCTCCCAAAAATATCCCCACCGTTGCCCGGGCATAATAACGCTTCCCCTTTTTCAAATCTGACTCCGGCGCAGGGTGAAGGTGTTCTGAACATTGGCGGATTAAGGTACTCATCTGATGCAACACGATCACAGGGAACAGCCAAGCTACCCCGTAGGCGAGCCACCATTGACCGAACCCGACCAAGCTCAACTGAGCTAGGATTATTAGCCCACTGCGTATTTGATGAATGCGATCGCTCGAAAACAGGCTTGAGCGTATTCGATCTATCAGGAAGCGGCCATGAAACAGGGGAGAGAACAGACTTATGACCATCCGTCGCCATAACTGTTCTTGACTTAACCCAGGATGAATTTTCGCTCGACGACGAAGAGCCTCAACCGTTTCATCATCATCAAGCAAGGGATCTTGATGGTGTTTCCGATGACGGATGACATATTGATCAAAGCTGAGAATCAACATTAAGGCGGAAATCCATCGTCCCAGTTGTTGATCAAATTGGCGATCGCGTGTGAAATTGGAGTGAGCGCAATGGTGAGTGATAACGACTTGCAGTTGTCGAGAGGCGGAAACAGTGAGACTCCAACTGAAAACCAACCATAGATAACCCCATCCTTGAAGGTTTAAAGCCCAACAACTGAGCGCAATTCCCAGGAACAATAAACCGCAAACTTTGACCAAATAGCGGCGCGGTTTGGGTTGGGGTAAGGTTTCATCGGTAGCAGGTACACCGACAACCCAAGTAAAAAATGGTTGAAAAACTTTCGGCAAAGTCTCCATTTCTTTCCTTACTCCCGACCGATTCGGCGAAGGCAAAGAGTCGCACACCATTGGCGCTTGATTAAAAGTCAGATTGTCAGTCATAATAAATATGTCTAGTAGGGTGAGCGAGGAAGCCCCCTAGAGGGTTCAGGGGGCAGCTTATTAACTAAGGTTTAGTCCCGTGACAGACAAGCGCATTTCGGATTAGTCGTGCTTCCCAGAGACCAGATGGTTTGTGCATCAAATGAACATCACCAAAATATTGTTCGAGAAGATGAAACGTGAAATCAAGTTCATTCTCTAAACCGCTCAGTCCATACATCTTGATAACGTAGTTGGCCAGCAAACGCTTCGCGGCAAGTTCCGAGGGAGCCTCAACTACAAAAGGATCAGCAATGTATTCGATCGCAACATCAGAAAGCCCTGCATCTTGACCAAGATTAAGCATTTCCTGACGGGTGAAATGCGGGTAATCATGACGGGTTTTCCCATATTCATTCACTACTTCCCCAAACCAGCGAGCCATCGCACCTTCCTCTTCAAAATCATGAAGGACCCAACGCCCACCAGATTTTAAAATCCGCGCTCCTTCTTTAGCTGCTTGACTACGAAATTCTTGCCAAACATGATGGGTCCCGTAGCCAAAAATTACACCATCGACGGACTGATCTTTTAGCCAAAACAAATCTTGAGCGAATTGGCAAAGCGCAAACAGGCCCTTCTTGCGACACTGCTCCACCATGAAAGCTGAGCTATCAGAATTCACGAAAAGCGGGGCAAAAGATACATGACGTTTGCAAGTCTCTTCGATATAGCCATCACCAGCGAGAAGATCAGCGATAATATAGTCACCGTCAAATTCCAGGGAGCCTTGGGGGTGAGCCAACCTCAATAGATCAAGGGTTCCTTCAGAGCGGACATCCGGAAACAGCCGAATACTCTCCAGATAATCTTCGCCGCGCCCTTCGGTGCTGAATTCATTCCGGGTGGTCAATGCCTGAGACGAAGATCCGAGACGATTATACAGAGCGTGGGGATCGATCAACCGAGCAAACAATGATTTTTGCTCAGTTCCGATCGCCGAGGAAAAATCTGGCTTCGACGGTGCTAGAATTAATGCTGCCATGAGTCAACTCCTTTGTGTTCTTGCGGCTTTTCGTCCGCTTACACTTAACCAATGAGAGCTAGGAGACTTCTTTTTGCAGTTGTGGGAAAAATAATTTTAAGGAAAAGACAATGCCGTGAACGACGAGCTTATTCCCCTAGTCAAGGTGGCAACCTACTGGCGGCTACGACTCCGTAATGTTGTGCCGGAAACCAGCAAACCCCTTGAAGAAAATGAATCTAACTTTCTCCCATTAGGGAGTGAGCAGTGGTTACAAGCGGAAAAGCACTTTTATGAATCTATAGATAACATCATTCAATTTCTCGACTCCCCAAGGGTGCTAACCAGCCTACCGCTAGAGATTCTCCTACCCTTATGCGCTCTTCTGCGGATTGTCCTCGATAACCGTCATCCCAGTGGCAATGAGTGCGTCATACCCGAATCTCCTTACTATCGGGCAAAGGATAACCCAACTTGGCAGCAACTCGATCGCCTCTGGCATAACCTTAAGGATGACATTGGCAGGAAGTTAGATCCTAAAATCAAAAACTGGATCTCCGCTCCCTGGATTAAAGAGAAGATTAGCACCCAATATAAACAGAAACTTGAGCAAGAGGACATTAATCAAGCGCAATTCCAGGTGTGGCGCTATCTTGGCCTGAGCTTAAAAGGCCAACCAACCCCCAGGGGTAAGGATTCTGTCTTTAATCCCCATTACCGACAACAGAGTGGACAGTGTACCGTTAAAGGGTGGCTGGAAAAAAGAATCTATCACGAGGTGAGGACAGTAGCTCAAAGAAAAGCCCAAGAGCAACGCTTGAGGGCGAATCCCCGAGTTAACCCCAATGATGCAGATCAAACCATTGATCCTTTAGATAACATTCAGTCTAAGCCGTCTCAAGCTTGGTGGGAGCAGATCAGAGAAGCAGTGGAGGGTCGCTGTGCAGAAGAACTCCAACAGATTCAGCCCCGAAGCAAAGCATTAAGGCACATTAATGCCCAACAGGTGATCTTAAATCTCTTACCCCCAGAATCCCTCACTTGGGAGGAAATGGCACAACAGTGGGGGTGCGACGACACCACAATTCGCCGATTCTATAATAAAGAGTGTTGTCCCTGGCTCGAAAAACATTTTTCCGCAGAAGAGCTTCTCTCGCGAGACGGAAGTTAACCCAGAAAAGGGGTTTCTCGAAGAAACCCCTTTTCTAGTCTAATGTCCCCTGTTCCCCCCTAGAAAATTATGTCTATCTCTACTTCAACCTCAGATGTCAATGAACCTCTCTATTCTTCAGAGGACTGGATTGATGATGACGAATTGGAAAACGATCCTGAGTTTCAGGAGTGGTTAGCGATCGCCGACACAACGGAGGAGGAGGACAGCGCCGGACAAGCATCCTCTTCTGTTTGGGTTCCCTGGAGTGCAGCAGATCAAGACCGGGCCAATAAACTGGCCCTGGCTCACCCTAACCCAACTTTTGGGGAACTGATTCGTCAAAACACTTTAGCGGCGGCGGTGTTGACCCATTATCTGGATGATCATGGTATAGAGATGGATCATGCAGCGGCTAACCATACTCAAGCGGTGCTACAACTGCTTAATCCAACAGCAGATGTCGTACTACCTAAACTTGGTAAACTGGAAGCTTTATTAGTTCCCCAAGACTCTGGTGCAGAACCATTGGATTTAAGCCAAGTTAGGGTCGAAATTGATCTAAATCCGGCAACCCTAGCCTATATTTTAGTCGAGTTAGGGGAGGGAGGAGCTTGGTTAACTGGGGTTCTGTTGAGTTCTGACTTGGGCCAGGACTTTCCAGAAGGAGGCGCGGTTTCCTTGGCGATGATGAAACCCATGTCGGCGCTGTGGGAAGCTTATTGCTGGTGGCAAAAATGCCAGCAAATTACGACGCAGTTTAGCGATGAACAAGGTTGGTCAGTGCAACAGCGAACCGAGACAATCACATTTTTGAACTGGCTCTTGACAAATAGCTCAGAGTATGAACGTCCGACGCTATTAAAGGACTTTTTAGAAGAGAAGGCCAGCGAGAATCATGAGAATTTTAAACCCTTAGTCTCGCGTCCGGAAGGGGTAAGGGAAGCAACGCCTGAGCCGTCTTCAGAGGGTGCGGTGGACTGGCTGGATGTGGCGATGGATTTGCTTGATGAATTGGGAAAATTTATTTAAAAAATAATCATGAAAAGCATTAAAATAATTGTCGAAAAGCTATAAAAGCTTTTTAAATTCTTCAATGGTCAATCCAGCATCGTTAACAATTCCAGCCATAGTATAAGCATTAACCGGATTGGCTCTAGGAATGACAATAATACGCTTCCCATTCGCCATCGTAATATGTTTACCTTGTCTAATGACTTGAAAACCTGCTTTTTCTAAGGCCTGAATTGCTCTTAAATGATTTATTCCTGGAAGTTTTGGCATAATTATCCAACTTCTACATAAAGAGATTCGTCATCTTTATTTAGTTCTTCGACTGTCTCTAAGTAGAGTTGAATGGCATCCTTGATATTTTCTAAAGCTTCCTCTTTGGTTTCCCCTTGTGACCAGCACCCCGGTAAACTTGGACACCATATCGCATATCCTTCCTCGCTCTCTTGTAACCTTACTTTATAGCGCATACTTACCTTTTAATTTTGACTATTATCATTTGTAATTATATCCCACTTTTCGCCATCTGCGGAACCTGCGCCCAAAATAAGTCAGAATGTAGGGTGCGTATTTACGGCGACAATCTCTGCTTAAACTTAAATCTAACAATCCGTCGTAACGCACCACATCTATCATTAATTTAACTTCGTTATAAGTAGGTAGGCGTTAAAAATTATCAGATGCCCCCCTTATTAAGGGGGGATTAAGGGGGGATCTGCACCCCCCTTATCAAGGGGGGCAGTGCGTTAAGCTATCGAAGAGCGCACCCTACTAAAAACAATCATGAACGAAGCAAGAATAGAAGCTTACTTAGCACTAATCCAGGCACTACTCCAGTGCGAAAATGGTCAAGAACCAGCGCTATTACAGGCTAACGCGGAATTAGTTGATGCCGGCTTAGTCGCTGTGATGGGTCAGTATGCAGATTTTTTGCAACAGCAGGGAGAAGATAATAACGCGGGATGGTTGAGGAATATGGCGCAACAGTTAGGACAATTTTTAGACGCGCCAAGGGATAATCAAAACCCCTACATCAGTTTTTTACAAACCCTAGTGCAAACCGTCGAGGAAAATCCCGGAAACCGCCAAGTAATTTATCCCCTGCTCGACAATAACCTCCATCTCTTAGATGAAAACTTACTTAACCTCCTCCGTGCTTCGGGAAATCAAACCAAGGAACAAGCCAGTCCAGAGGAAACCAACCAACTAGGAGGATTATTCTATTCTCTTGCTTATGTTTTTCATGAGTTTCCTAAAGGTAATCCACGCATTAACCTAGACATCGCCATCTATGGATACGAATTTTGCGCCACAACTGAACGCCGCCAACCCGGATTAGAAAGGGAGTTAGCCCTAACCCTCAATAATCTGGGCATAGCCTACAATACCCAAGCCGAACTGGGTCAAGAGCCGGTGGCCAACCTAGAACGGGCGATCGCCGCCTTCACGGAAGCCACCACCATCCTCCGCCAACCGGGATTAGAAACCGATTTAGCCCAAACCCTCACTAATCTGGGTGTTACCTACGTCACCCAAGCCGAACTGGGGCAAGAGCCGGTAGCCAACCTAGAACGGGCGATCGCCAACTACACCGAAGCCGCCACCATCTTCCGCCAACCCGGATTAGAAAGGGAATTAGCCGGAACCCTCAATAATCTGGGCAATGCCTACCGGACCCAAGCCGAATTGGGTCAAGAGCCGGTAGCCAACCTAGAACGGGCAATCGCCACCTACACGGAAGCCACCACCATCTGCCGCCAACCCGGATTAGAAAGGGATTTAGCCCAAACCCTGACTAATCTGGGCAATGCCTACGTCACCCAAGCCGAACTGGGGAAAGAGCCGGTGGCTAACCTAGAACGGGCGATCGCCAACTACACGGAAGCCACCACCATCCGCCGCCAACCCGGATTAGAAAGGGATTTAGCCTCCACCCTCAATAATCTGGGCATTGCCTACAGCACCCAAGCCGAACTGGGTCAAGAGCCGGTAGCCAACCTAGAACGGGCGATCGCCACCTACACGGAAGCCGCCACCATCCGCCGCCAACCCGGATTAGAAAGGGATTTAGCCGTAACCCTGACTAATCTGGGCGTAGCCTACAGTACCCAAGCCGAACTGGGTCAAGAGCCGGTGGCCAACCTAGAACGGGCGATCGCCGCCTTCACCGAAGCCACCACAACTTACCGCCAACCGGGATTAGAAAGGGATTTAGCCGGAACCCTGACTAATCTGGGCGTAGCCTACTGCACCCAAGCCAAATTGGGTCAAGAGCCGGTAGCCAACCTAGAACGGGCGATCGCCAACCACACCGAAGCCGCCACCATCCGCCGCCAACCCGGATTAGAAAGGGATTTAGCCCTAACCCTCAATAATCTGGGCATTGCCTACAGCACCCAAGCCGAATTGGGTCAAGAGCCGGTGGCCAACCTAGAACGGGCGATCGCCTTTTATCGAGAGGCACTTTCCTTTCTCAATCCCACTCTCTTACCGGCTGACACCCGCAGAACTGGACGGAACCTCGGCAACTTGGGCTTTAAGCAGGGCTGGTGGGACATTGCCTTAGAAGGCTACAGGGTTGCCGTGGAAGCCGTTGAACAAAGCCGCGCCTGGGCTACCAGCGAAGCCCTGCGCCAAGAAATTGTCCGCAAGTCTATCGGCGTTTATGAAAACCTAATCCAAGCCGCCGTTAACCAGGGCGACCTCTCCCTGGCGCTGCGAACCGTCGAACGTTCCCGCTCCAAACGCCTTGCCGACCTAATCGCCATCAGCGACCTCTACGCCGATGGGCGCATCCCCCCAGAAATACAAGCCTGGTATCAGCAACTTCAGGACAGCCGCCGCAGCAAATCCCAACTCGCTCAAGACCGTCCTGAACTGTCCAAAGACGATAAACCATCCTTGACCCCTGCACTAAGCCGCAACACCCGCGCTAGCTTTGCCTCTGAACAACTCCTCGCCGCCGAAGCCGCTGAACGTCAAGCCTGGGAAGCTCTCTACCGCTTTGATGCCATTACCGCCCAACTTCAGCAACCCCAACCCCAACCTCGCCTCGATGAGCTAACGGCGCTGCTTCCATCCCCCCAGACTGCCCTCCTCAGCTTCTACACCACCGCCAGCCATACCCACATCTTTGTCCTGCGTCGCCCCTCCCGGGATGGTGGGGAAGGGGTCAACTGCCACACTATTCCCAATCCCCCGGAGTCCGCCAACGACCTGCAAAACTGGCTGGTCGAAAACTGGGTTAACCCCTACATTGCGATTAATCAAGCAGAGACCGCCCAATCCCGCCAGCAGCGTCGGGATGAGTGGCACCAAGCTATGGCCGCTCGTCTGCAAGAATTGGCAACCCGCCTGCAATTCGATACCCTCATCCAACAGCACCTCCAGGGCATCACTGAATTAATCCTGATTCCCCACCTCTTTCTGCACCAAATTCCCTTCGACCTTCTACCCACCGCCGAAGGACAACTACTAGGCGATCGCTTTCGCCTTCAGTTTGTCCCCAGTACGAAAATTCTCGGACTGTGCCAAGAGCGATCGCAACCCACTCCCGACACCCTGGGGATTGTGGAAAACACCACAGAGGATTTGCCCTATACTCCCCTAGAGTGTGAGTGGGTCGCCCAAACCTGGAATGTGCCTCGCCAACGGCGGCTACAGGGGCGCACAGTCACCCCCGACTCTTATCTGCAACTGCTCAAACAAGTGCAAGCCCTACTTTCCAGCCACCACGCCACCAGTCGCCCCGATGATCCTCTCAACTCCCACCTCGTCCTACACGGGGAGCAAAAAGTCACCTTGCGGGATTTAATTAGTCCCTCGTGGCGCTTTCCCGAATTGTCGGAAGTGTTTCTCTCCTGTTGTGAAACTGGTCTCAGTTTTGCCAGTTTCCGAGATGAGGAAGGAAACCTGCGACGGGAATTACTGGACGAACCCCTCAGTTTAGGTACAGGCTTTCTGCTGGGGGGCGCTCGAAGTGTGATCAGTAGTCATTGGGCCGTGGCTGACCTAGCCACAACGCTGTTTTCGCGGGAGTACCATCGCGCACGGCGGGCCGGAGAGGAACGCTTAACGGCTCTACATCAGGCTCGCCAAGCGTTGCGGGAGACTTGCCAAAAAGACTGGCGGGACAGTTTAGATGCCGATTATCAGCAGGCTTTCCAGACTTGGCAACAACTGCGCCAAACTAAGGATCCCAACTTCAATGCTGCTGGGGCCAATTATCAAAAAATCGGCGAATTGATCAAGTGGCTTGACGATTTTGCTCCCGACGCAGTGCCTTTTCAGGACTATCGTTACTGGGGGGCGTTTTATTGTCTTGGACTTCCTTAAATTAGGAATTATTTCCTTGTTGCAAGTAACGCACCACACCTATTGCATGAGCAGAAAACGGGTTTCTCCGAGAAACCCGTTTTCTGTGCGGTATAATTAATTTGCAAGAGTTCTTATCTATAACCCTATTTTAAAAGGGTTTTACCATTATTCAGCAATCCCTAATTAGGATAAACTCGCCCTTTCCAACCTCCCCCTTGACCGCGCCAATAACGGAGGGCAGAATCGACGGTCATTAAACTATAAAAGAGGGCAATTAGGGGTAAAGTTAAAGCCCGCAGGGGGGATAATTTATATAGTCTTAAAGTCGGGCTATAGGAGAGGGCGATTAGTAATAAGGTGACGGCGCTAATTATGATAATTGATGTTTCTTTTAAGACCAATCCCCAGATTAAGCCCAAGGGGGCGGCTAGATAGGTTAAAAACATCCCGAAAATTGTCCCGATTAACCAAAGTGTTGAGTAATTAAGTTGTGTAAAGGCGGTGCGGGCTACCATATTCCAAATGCTGGCTAAATCGGGATAGGGACGGAGACTATAGGTGGTTTCTGTTAATCCTAACCAGATGGATTTCTCAGGATTTTCGGGGTGATTTTGCAGATATTTTTTAACCGCAATTGCCAAAGAACAATCATCAATTAAAGCTTGTTTAAGAATCTCAATACCGCCAATTTTTTCTAGAATATCTCGGCGAATTAAAATGCAACCCCCAGCAGCGGCAGCTATCGGGGAATTAGGGTTATTAACTAGGGGAAAAGGATAGAGTTTCTCGAAGAAAAAAACAAAGGCAGGAATGAGGAATTTTTCCCAAAAACTGTCACAGCGTAGCAACACCATCAGGGAAACTAAAGCTTGTTTTTCTTGTACTGCTTTAGTAACTAATTGGGTTAAATTATCCGGTGCATGGGCAATATCGGCATCGGTAAACAGAAAATAATCGGGAGCAAATTTCTCGGTAGCCTCTTTTATTCCCTGTTTCATTGCCCATAATTTACCTGTCCATCCTATCTCTAAAGCTTGTCCATAAATAATAGTTATTTGGTCAGATTTATGAGATTGCTCGGCCATTTCTTGGGCAACTTTTCCCGTGTCATCACTGCTTTGATCGTCAATTAAAATAATCGAAAATTCGCCTTGATAATCTTGGTTAAAGAGGGAAGTTAAACTGATAGGTAAAACGTCGGCTTCGTTTCTCGCCGGGATAATTGCCGAGACTTTTGGATAATTTGTTAAGGGAGAAGTGACGGGATTAATTTTTTGGTTAGATAGCCAAAATTGTCCCCTAGCTAAGATTAAATATAACCAAATTATCAGCGATAGGGAAGTAACTAATAATAAAAAAAATGTCATAAGCTGGTGGCCTTTCGATGAGAGAATAGGGAACAGGTTAAAAAGAGTAAGTAGGTAGGTGTTGAAAGTTGTCAGACACCCCCCTTATCAAGGGGGGCAGGGGGGATCCCCCCGCCTATCGGCACCCCCCTTATTAAGGGGGGCAGGGGGAATCGAACCTAAAATCCATTTTTAATTTAATTATAATCAGCTACTTATCAAATTTAGATGGACAACAGCTTAACTGGTTTGGGGTTTAACAAAGGGCAATTTAGGGTAAAATAAAAGCAAGTTAGCAAGATTAGGCGAGGGTGTAAATCATGGATTATGATGTCGTAATTATTGGGGGGGGACCGGCGGGAGGTCACTGTGGGAGATTATTAAGTGAAAAAGGTTATCGTGTTCTTTTAGTGGAACAACATTCTAGTTGGCAAGATAATAATTTTTCTAGTGCCGCTTCTCCCCTAGAAATTTTAGAACAATTCAATCTCCCCGAAACCGTAGTGGCTAGGTTTTGGAAAAATATCGAAATTATCTCCACCAGCATACATCATTTTTGGTCATCAGCGCAACCTTTAGGGGTAGTTTTTGATTTTGCCAAATTGCGAGAGTTTTTAGCCGCAGAAGTGCTGCGTTGGGGGGGAGAAGTTCGTTTAGGTTGTCGTTATCTGAAATATGAACAGATGGAGAATCAGCTAACTGTTTTCTTGAAATCAAAAGGAGAGGAAATCGAGACAGTTACTACTCGTTTATTGGTTGATGCTACGGGATACGCTAGAGCGGTTATGTATAAACATAGACGAGAAAGACCTAATTTTTTAAAGGGGGTAGGTATTGAATATTTAATTGCTGTGCCAGAAGTAGATTATCAAAAATATCAAGATAATTTAGTTTTTTTTCTCGGTCATAAATGGAGTCCTAAAGGTTATGGCTGGATTTTTCCTATGGATAATCGGCAATTAAAAATAGGAGCCGCGTGGTTAGAGGGAGAACATCCTTATATTTCTGAAGTTAAGCCTTTAAAAAGTTATATTATCGAGATAATAAAAGACTACATGAACTTAGATAATTATGATCTAGTAGAGCAACATGGTTCAATCGTAGAATATTCCTCTGGACTGCAAGATATTTACTATAAAAAACCAAATATTATCGCCATAGGTGATGCAGTTTCAACTATCAATGCTTTAGGAGGGGAAGGTATTCGCCATGCTATGAAAGGAGCCGAAATTGCCTGTCAATACATGGAAGAATATTTACAGGGAAAATCGAGTAGCTTTACCGCTTATCAACAGCGGATGCAAGAATATTTTCAACCCCAATGGAATTTATCCGATCGCCTTAGTCGCAAAGTTTATTTAGAATATAGTGATGCGCGTATTGATCAAGGAGTATCCTATCTCAAGTATCTTTCCACCCAGGATATAATGGACGTTTTATTTTACTACAAATTTGAAAAATACACAAAAGGACTAGGAGGATTTCTGCTGGGGAAATTACGTCAATGGTGGCGCAGAATTTTTCCTAGTCAAAAACCTGAGTAAATAAGCTAGGATAAAGCTAAGGAAACAATATTGGTAAAGACCGTGAGTAAGTTTATTCGCTACAGTACAATTATCACCCTGCTGGGCATTTTAGCAGCCTGTAGTGGTAATCCTGACCTAGAAAATCGTCTGGCTGCCGATCCTAATCTACAAACAAATCCCATACCAGAAAACTCTCCTAATAACAGGCAATTACCCGCAAATTTTCCCGCAGAAATTCCTCGATATAGTCAATCAGAATTATTATCGGTGCAGACAAATCCTGATAATACTGGTGGACAAACCCGTTGGCAATCCAACGATCCCAGCAATGCGATCGAGGCTTTTTATCAACAGGAATTAGTTAATAATAACTGGGAAATTATCACTCCCTTTTCTGGGGAAGGAGTTAATAGTACCCTAACAGCCCGTCGAGATAATTTAGAATTAACTATCACCATAACTGCCACTTCTCCCAATACCGAATATAGCCTCGATTATCGTCCAATAGGAACCCCTAGTCCCTCCCCTAGTCCCTCCCTTAGTCCCTCCCCGTTACCCAATCTTAATCCCACCAGTTTTAACGATATCGAATCCTTACCTAATCCCTTAAAGAGCCATATTCAAGACTTAGCTAGATTAGGAGTATTAACAGGTAATAACAATCAGTTTAACCCTAATAATATAATAACGCGCCGAGAATTTGCTCGCTGGTTGTTACAGGCCAATAATGCCATTTATGCTAATGTAGCGGGTAAACAAATCCGTTTAGCTACTGCCAATAGTTCCCCGACTTTTAGTGATGTTAAAAATAACGATCCCGATTATATTTATATTCAAGGATTAGCAGAAGCGGGGTTAATTCCCTCTCCTTTAACCGGAGATAGTAGCGCCATTTTATTCCGTCCCAATGCTCCTTTAACCCGGGAAGATTTAATCGCTTGGAAAGTGCCATTAGATATTAGAAAAGCTTTACCGAGTGCCAATCTTGATACGATTAAAAATACTTGGGGTTTTCAGGATACTAATAAAATTAACCCGCAGCTGGTGCGCGCTCTTTATGCCGATTTTCAAAATGCTGAACAAGCTAATATTCGGCGAGTTTTTGGTTTTACTACCCTATTTCAGCCAAAAAGACCAGTAACTCGCGCTGAAGCTGCCGCTGCTTTATGGTATTTTGGTTTTCAGGGTGATGGTGTTTCCGCTGCCGACGCTGTGCAAGGTCAAGATACGCAACAGAGTGGGGTTAATTAGGGTTTGTCCATAAAAATTAAGGGTGTAGGGTGTGGGGTGTAAGGGTTATTTACCTGAAATGTCGGCTTGAAGGCTCTCGGTTTTACCTCGGAGATGAAAAGCCGACCAGCATAGAAATAGCGAAGCACGATTGACAACTCAATTCTTAGCGTGCTAGAATAGTTTG
>SFBL01000096.1 GCA_007095785.1 Microcystis aeruginosa Ma_SC_T_19800800_S464 | reverse complement strand
AAAAAAATATAGAAGAGCTAATGCAAATTAGCCGCTATCGGTTGAAGGATTACATCAAAGGACAAAGAGCGATATCGCTTGCCCTATCTACCTTCTAGCTCGCTTGTCCCCCTCTCAGAATTCTATGGTATATTTATGAGCGTAAGGTATGACGGCAATTACTACTCGTTCCAATAATTGAGAGTTAACTGAACCCTGGGTAATTAATTCTAGTATTTGCCATTCTTGCAGTTGTTGAGGATCAAATCTATTTAATTTGATTTCAATGAGGGTTAAATGTAGTAAATTATCGAGATAACCGGGATTAATTTCCTGTAGATGTTTACGAATTAACCAAGAAATTTCTAGATTTTCTAACTCTAATTGTCGGTTAGCTTCGGTAGTTAAAATATTGCTTAATTCTAGCAGCCATGACTCGGTTTCCTGTTCTTCTCCTTGGGTGAACACAAATAACCAAGTAGCTTGTGCTTCTTCTTCTTTTGCCTGCAAAAGATAGGATAATCCTAAATACCAATAATAACTAATTTCTGTGGTTTCTCTTTCTATCAGTTCTTCGTAAAACTGACTAACAATATCGTATTGATTGTTTTCTAAAGCGGTTTTAACTTCATTTTGCCAAGACATGGTTTAATTCTCCCTGACTAACTTTCACAATAGATTTGCCACATTTGACGATAGGCGCTTTCCAGATTTTTAGTAAACTGACGTGCATTCCAAATCGGTGAAGTTTTTCTAGATTCATCTAATTTAGCGATAACTTTGCGTCTCAATTGTTCATCCTTACCTAATTTAATTCCCCAATCGATATACTCCTCATCACTCCAAGCAATACCCTCACTAATTCCCGCATTAACCATTAAAGTATAACTATTTCTCGATGACCATTGTTGACCAACTTTTGTCACCAATGGAATCCCCATCCACAGCACATCTAAAGTTGTCATTCCTCCCGTAAAAGGATAGGTATCTAAAACCACATCAGCTATTCTTAAATTTGCTCGATAAATTCCTGTGGGATAGAGAGGGAAGATTTTTAATCTCTCATAATTAATTCCTTCTTCCTCGGCAACTTTGAAAAATAATTTTTCCACTGATTTAGCATCACTTAACCCTTGAATACTCAAATAACTATTAGGAACTGCCTTTAAAACTTGTAGCTGAAGTCGAATAGTTTCAGGGTTACGTTTAACCCCCGTTTGTACGGTTAAGTAATTAATCGCATCCTCTGGAATCCCTAAATCATCCCTTCGGAGAGAAGGGTAAGCAACCTCGACACCATCCACACAAATATAGGAATTAGGTAAGCGCCAAATTTTTTCTTGGTAATATTCCTGTGCAGCTGCTGGTAAAACGTAATTATCAGCAAGATAGTAATCAATTGCGGGAATTCCTGACGCATCAAAACCTAACCAAGTCACTTGTATTGGTGCGGGTTTTAGTGCCATGACTTGACAAGTTGTGTTATTAGTAATGCTGTCTAAATCTACCAAAATATCAATATTATCTTGACTAATTTTTTCAGCAATCATTTGAGGATCAATAGGTAAGTTATAGCAAGCATTTACCTGATTTTTAAAACAATTTTCAGTGATAAAATCTTCTTGTTGAGATACTAAGTATAAGGAGACGTGAAACTCATTATAGTCATGATACTTCATCAACCATCTAGAAATTAATCCGATAGAATGATTATATAAAGTATGGGCAATATAGCCAATTTTAATAACTTTATTGGCATCTTTAATGGTAGATTTTTGCGGAAAATGACAGTTAGAATTATTACGAATATATTCCTGAAAAAGTTGACCAACACAATTACTAATATAACGGTTTTTTATTGGGTTATCTTCTAGATAAGTTAGAGGAGATAAAATTGTTAGGGATGGTTTATCCAATAATCTGGGACATTCTCGGTTAGCGATACTTTTTTGCAAGGATTCTGCATATTCTTCAATGTCTATCTGAATATCAATCCAATTACCGCTAAATAATTTTACATAAAGAGCAATATAATCAGCGACAGCTTGAGAAGGTAAACCTTGACAACTTATTTTTAATTGATTAGCTACTTGGATAGCAGCGGGAAAATCTCGATTATCAAAATAACATTGATAAAGTCCAGCTAACAGATAAATTTGCTCCGGTTCTACTGCTAAACAAGTATTAATAATATCAATAGCCAATGGTTTATTATTCATGGCCAGAGAAGTTACTTTAGCTTCTACTACTTTGATGAAAGTTTGTCGCTGACAGTTAGATTGAAATATTGCTTCCAAGTAAGGGACGGTTTCTGGTATCTGAGAATCGAGAAATTTTTCTAAAACTTCCTCTAATAAACTTAACTCTAGACTCTGGAAATTATTTGTTTTTAACACATCAACAAATAACCAAGCTTTTAACTGCTCTTGAACGAAATAATTCAAATTAATTGCTAATAAAATAAACCGCAGTAAATTATCAACATTATCGGGACTAATCTCGCGAATATGTCCTCGAATTAACCAACTGGTTTCTAAATTGCCTAACTCTAATTGTCTGCGCGCTTCCCCATCCAAAATATTGACTAAATCTACTGTCCACAGAATCACCTCCTGTTCATCTCCTTGAGTGAAGACGAATAACCATGTGGTTTGTGCTTCTTCTTCCCTAGCTTCCAAAAGATAGGCTAATCCTAAATACCAATAATGACTAATTTCTAGGGGTTCTCTTTCTATCAGTTCTTGATAAAATTGGCTAACTTGCCAGAAATCGCCTTGGATAATTGCTGGTTCAACTTGGGAATGCCAAGACATAAGTATTTATCGTTAAGTGTCCCTACTAGAGTACCCAAATATAAGCAAAATTTTTCTATATAAGTAAAATTTATCAGTTTCTCAGGGGTTGGGTTTTGGGGTGGTCACTGCGTGCGTTTTGGGGGGGTGTTGGGGTTTTAGGGTTTTGGGGTGTTGGGGTTTTAGTTGAAATTCCCCACTTCCCCATTCCCCCACTTCCCCATTCCCTCACTTCCCCATCAGCAATTCTCATTTTGATGCTAGAAGCAGATTTTAGCACCCCCACCAAAAATGTCATAACCCTCATAATGACTGAATAGCTGAAATTACACCCGTCCAACACTGATTGGCGATCGCGATTTTGCTACCTGTTAAATCTCTGTTTCTGTCTGTATAAATTGTTACTTTTTGAAATGAGAATTGCTGCTTCCCCATTCCCCCACTTCCCCACGTCCCCCACTTCCCACTCTCCACCCGGTTTCAACGAGTCCTAAATTATCATCAACGTCAGCCAAGAGTCATTTTTTTGAAAGATTTTCTAAATAAACCAATAAATCGGCCATAGCTTGAGTATCTGGCTGAAATTTGGGCATTGGCGGGGTTTTACCACTAATTACCTGTTCAATCAGACTAATTCTCGATTTGCGATGGGAAACATCCTCTAAACTTGGTCCGACGATGCCATCAGCAAACTGACCGTGACAAGCAGCACAGTTAATTTGAAAGATTTCGTAACCGCGACTGACATTACCTTGTAGGGATAATACCTCTCTAATGTAGGGATCCGACATCTTAGCCAGATGAAAAGAGATTAAAAAGGTGCTAATCAGCAACAAAACCACGATTATAACCATTGAGAGTCGATAAAGTCCGAATTTTGGTTTAACTAACTGACTATTCACGAAGGCCGCCGAAGGAAAGGTGAGTTTCTCTTTACATTTTGCAACTTTTTGCCCGAAAATTCCACCGCCGCTGCTAGAGATAGGCAAATGGAGAATAATATAAGACAAAAGTGCATCTTTTTCTAACCCTCTAGCAATGAACCTATTAACCAGACTGGAAGATTGGCCCTATATTATCCTACCTATCACCATTCTCCTCAGTTTCCTGCTGTTGGGATGGCTCGTAGAAAAGCGCGTTGTCAGTCAACTTTTATCGATTGCCAGAGAAAAAAACCTGCGTTTCTCGGAAGGGGTTTTACGCTCCCTGCGTGGATTAAGCATACTTTGGTTTGGACTTTTGGGGTTAAATATTGCCCTCTCCCTTCCCAATCTTCCCCTCTTTCCCTCCCTCATTCTCCTGAGCAAACAATTTCTGCTAGTGGCTTTTTTAGCTTCGGCCACTTGGGTTGTTGCTCAATTATCCGTGGAAATATTACGAGTTTATACCACGGGAGATGATGGCATTTCTTCCCTCACTTCCCTATTTGAATTTCTCGCCAAAGTTATAATTTTTAGCTGCGGTTTTTTGCTTATTTTAAGCTCGATTGGCATTTCGATAACTCCCCTGCTTACTGCCTTTGGTATTGGGGGTGTCTCCCTCGGTTTAGCTCTCCAAAATACCCTAGCTAATTTAATGTCGGGGATTAATATTATCACTTCTAAAAAAGTTAGACCGGGAGATTATATTGAACTGAGAACGGGAGAAGCTGGTTATGTGCGAGATGTGGATTTAAGATGCACAGTAATCGAAGAAATTACCAATAATCTTTTGGTTATTCCCAATGCTCAGATCATTTCTTCTAGTTTCCGTAACTATAGTTTACCGGATAACTCCCTACTGGTTCCCGTGGAAGTGGGCATTAGTTACGATAGTGACTTAGAAAAAGTCGAAAAAGTTACCCTAGAAGTTATGCAAGAAATCGCCCAGTTATTGCAACCTCACCTCGGTAACTATAAACCCTTGATCCTTTACCGTAAATTCGATTACTATAGCATTGTGCTAACAGTTTATCTCAAGGTGGTAGAAGAAGAATTTTTTCAACATCTCACCATTAAACACGAATTTATTAAACTCCTACACCGACGCTATCAGCAAGAAGGAATTAAAATTCCCTATCCAATTCTTTTTCCCTATCCCCCCAGTAATCCCCCTAGTTAACCTCAATTTGCTATCGCAACCAACAATTGAAATGCGCGGACAAATTACAATTGATAATTCTCCTTAAAAAACTTACGAGTCATCGGTTGGGCAACTTCAATACCGTGGCCTTCTCCTAATAATTCTAGGGGTTTTCCTTCCACTTGAATCCAGACTTTGGCATTGGGATCCTCGGTAGTAGTAGTATAGATGATTTGTGCCAAACGACCGATTAACATATCAGGACCATCATCATTACCAAACTCGCGCGAGAGATTAATCTTAATTCCCGTTTTATCTACTTTTAAATCCAGTAATTTAGTCCCAGAAGGAATAGTAGTCATATCCTGAGGATTACTTGGACCAGCTAATAGAATCTTCAATACTGCTGTTAATTCTTCCTCGCGGCTATCGGCCTTTTGAACGGTAATTTCTTGGCTGACTAATTGATTACCCGTATCAGTCACTTTTAACCAATAAACCTGTCGAGTTTCCCTAACAGGAATAGCTGCAGGAGTTGCTGTCGGACTTGTCTTCACTGGACCGGGAGAAACCGGTTCCACAATTGGTGATTGACTTATCGGAGCCGGAGTAGGAGATTCAATCGGGTTTTCGCTAGTTTTCTGGGGGGAAGATAGGTGATGGACGGCAAACCAAGCAGTGGCCCCACCAGCAGTAAATAAAGCGATGCCGATACCAATTATCCAAGGCAAAGAGATTTTATCACTAGAGCGAGAACTAGGCATAATTCAGTTATCAGTTATCAGTTATCAGTTATCAGTTATCAGTTATCAGTTATCAGTTATTAGTTATCAGTTATCAGTTATTGGTATGTATTAAGTGAGCAGTATTAAATAGCAGTTTCCCAGTGTCTTTTCACTTTTTACCGATCACTGAAAGAGAAATTGCCGTTTTCTTTTCACTGATTACTGATTACTGATTACTGATTACTGATCACTGAACACTGAAATGTCTCCTGTTTTCTGACCGTTAAATTTAATTGGGGTTCCCCGATCGAGGTTCAATTCTGCCAAAGGCGGCTATACTCAGCTTATCATCGTCGATCTGCAATTGGAGAAGACGGGCGATAATTCCTTGTTTCTCGAAGTTTTTTAAATCTAACTGGGTGGATATACCCTCAGCAAACCCCTTGAGAAGGCGCGAGGAGATGCGACGACCATTAAGAGTGGCTGTGGGGTCAATAAGCTCGATTTTTCGCCCCTGCACTAGCTTAAATCCCACTTCTAGGCTAAGATCGAGGCTGGCTGCCGGTTCTTCCAGCCTTTGGGTCTCCAGCTGCAGGCTGAGGGTGACTCGATTATTATTAAGAAAATTTAAATTTGCTTGACTAAGTTGATATTTTGTGCTACCAAATTCTCCCCTAGAGGGAATCAGATTATTAATCAGGGTCTGAATTTGTTCTTTGACCGCTGCCGATTGTAAAGCTTGATTAACATTAGTTTCCGTGAGGACAAGATGCAATGCTCCCGCAGCCGGTCGGCGCAGTGCGGCGGCTAAACTGCTGTTTTTTTGCTGTAATTGCCGCAAATCGAGGCTAATTGGCTCAGTTTCTAGCTCTATCTTCTCAATGCGAACACCAGCAAGGGGATAAATTCCCCGTGCAGAAATGCGAACTCGATCGATTTTGCCTTGCAGAACCTGATAATTGGGAGTATTATCGACCCTCACGGATAATTGTTCCACTTTTTGGACTTGAGAGCGAAGGGTATGGGCTAAAACCGTATCGATAATTGCCCCGGCGGGAGTTAACAGGGTCAAAACACTAGCGAGAGTGATTGTTAGCCATTCCATCGCTCAATTACACCCATCCAGCTAAATTTTGCCAAGCATTAGTCAAAAGCTGACTTAACCAACGTCGTTGCACTTGATCTAAAATCGGGTCTTCTGCGAGAATTTCTTCAGTAAGCTCATCGAGAGATTGACCCTGAGCGCGGGCCATTCTAATAATCCCCGCAATCACGGCAGCGATCATCTCCTCATCGACGGGACGCTGTCGGAGGGCGGCAATTTCTTCGGGGGTAGTCGGGATGGGATAATTCATAATCAGATGGGGTAGGCTTTGTATTAATCTGGGTATGTAAAGTTTTTTAAACTTTTTTCAGAAAACTTTTTGTGTAGTCTAGCGTAATCAGACGATTTTTGGGTGTAATAACTAAATCAAGATGAGAGAAATACTTTACAGAGAAATTCCGACTCCTGACTCGATCGCCGTTTGTCAGTGGTTACAATCCGATTGGCAACCCGCAAACGGTGTCAAGACAAATACACCTAACGGGGTGAGATTGCGCTTATCGGAGGCGATCGAATTGTCGATTTTTGTCTGGACGCTGCAACGGACTACTTATTTAAAAGTTTTCCGCTGGGGTGAGCGATTGCATGATCAAGAAATATCCCTGACTCGGCAGCTCGATCGAGCTTTACAAAAGCGTTTTCCGCCGCAGTATAACACGATACCAAATATCGATCAAAAAAATCACTCAATTTTTACAGCTTTAGAAGCGGACTACCCCCTAACGGTTCACTACTTCCGCAAAATGCCCCAAGGAGAGGCGGATTTAGAACGTTTGTATTGGTGGGAAAAACGTTGGCGCGACAGTGCCAAAAATCCCCAACAACCGCAGCCAGTAATTTTCTCTAGCAGTGAGGAAAATGATCATCCCATCGCCTACGACTTAATTTATATTGGTGGTGCCTTGGGGGCAATTCACGCGGCACAGATGGCCAAATTAGGTTATCGAGTCCTCTTAGTAGAAAGACTACCTTTCGGACGGATGAATCGGGAATGGAATATCTCTCGATCGGAGTTTCAAAGTTTAATTAATTTAGGCCTATTTACTGCCGAAGAATTCGAGGAATTAATCTTCCAAGAATACATCGATGGCTTTAATAAGTTTTTTGATGGCAATAATCCCCCCCATCTGAAAGCCAAAATTCTCCATACTCCCACGGTTTTAAATATCGCCATTAATTCCGATCAATTGCTGCAATCCTGCGGTAAAAAAATACAGGATCATGGCGGTAAAATTCTCGATCAAACCGAATTTATCAAGGCTGATATTACCGCCAATAGTGTTACTGTCACCCTTAATCATGGTGGAGAAATTCAACAGATAAAAGGCCGTTTATTGATTGATGCCATGGGTTCCGCTTCTCCCATCGCTTGGCAATTAAACGGAGTGCGCGCCTTTGATAGTGTCTGTCCGACGGTGGGAGCAGTAGTAGAAGGATTCGATCCGGCGGTGTGGGATTCTCACTATGGCGATGTCTTAAATTCCCATGGCGATATTTCTAAAGGTAGGCAATTAATTTGGGAATTATTTCCGGGGGAAGGAAAAGAATTAACCTTCTATCTATTTCACTATCATCAAGTCCATGCCGATAATCCCGGTTCTCTGTTGGAAATGTACGAAGATTTCTTTAGTATTTTGCCCGAATATCGACAGTGTGACCCAGAAAAATTAACTTGGAAAAAACCCACCTTTGGTTATATACCGGGGCATTTTAGCACAGGGAAAAAAGATAGAATTGTCTCCTTTGATCGCATTTTAGCCATCGGTGATGCCGCCTCCCTGCAATCACCCTTAATTTTTACTGGATTCGGTTCTTTGGTGCGTAATTTAGAGCGCTTAACCCATCTTTTGGATACGGCCTTAAAACACGATTTACTAACAGCTAAAGACCTAGAAAACGTGCGGGCCTATCAAAGTAATGTGGCGGTAACTTGGTTATTTTCTAAAGGAATGATGGTTCCCACGGGAAAAACCTTACCCCCCCAAAGAATTAACGCCATGTTAAACACATTTTTCGGTTTATTGGCCGACGAACCGCCGGAGGTTTCTGAAACCTTTATTAAGGATAAAACCGATTGGTTGACCTTTAGCCGTTTAGCAATTAAAGCGGCCAGAAAAAACCCAGCTTTACTGTTATGGATAGCAGAAATGGCCGGCAGTCAGGATTTAATGCGCTGGTTGGGTTCCTATCTCGATTTTAGCCTTGATGGAGTCAAAAATCTGCTTTTTGGGTCCTGGTTTCCCCAGTGGTTAAAAAACTCCCAAAGCTGGCTAGAAAAAGACAATCCTCGCCTCTGGTTAAAGCTATTGAGTTTTAATTATGGCCTAAGACATTAAGTAGGGTCTGCTGAATAAATCTAAAAACCTTGTTGGATAGGACTTTTAGACTTTTTTCCCCTCAAAAAGTGCCAGCCATTGCGGGGATCGGGGGGAAAATTCAGGTGCTTTTTCCCTGAAAATTAGGTAGTTGACCATCTGAAAATCGATAAAACCCCACACCCTACACCCCCGATGTCGGGGGGGATGGGGGGGCCACACCCTGCCCCCAGGAAAAGCTTTTTGCCGCAAACCCTAAGTAGGAGACTCCGAGACAGCTATCAGGGATCAGATTTGAGTTTTTAGTTCACTGTTTGTGGAGTTAAGAAACTGTTGGAAAAGTTCAAGAATGCGCTTACCTACAGGTTCTAATCGCGATGCTGATTTAAAATAGCCATCATCTTTTGGGCCACCGCTGCTGTTTGTTCCAGCATGGCAAAATGACCACAATCGGATAACTCAATGACGTTGCTGCCAGTTTCAAACAAGGGATGAAAACTGGCCAGATGGTTAACGTACTTAACTTCCATAATCGTATCCTCTTTCCCCGCCAGAAAATAGACTGGTTGCGGGAGACGGGAGACAATCTGGGGTAAAAGATGAACTTCGCTGATAGTGGTGGTTTCCAAAAGTGACCCTAGGGCTGCTTGGTAATCGGCCCGGACAAAATCAATCACGCGCTGTTTGCCCCATTTTTTACCTAGGGTTTGCTTGACCATCATCCGCGAGAATAAAAGATCAACAAGGGGAACACGGGGCAACCAAGACGGTCTTCTCTGTAAAATCTGTCTTCCAGCCTCTCGAAATCGCTCAAATTCCTCCTTTAGATAGATGCCACCGCCGGCATTCATACAGATTACCCCTTTAATCCGTTCAGGACAGCTATCCGCAGCCCACAAAGCAACACTACCACCGAGGGAATGACCAACTAACCAAGCAGCATCGAGGTTTAAGCGGTTAAGAAGGGTAATAACGTCTTGGGAGTAGGATTCAAGGTTATAACTGCTAGGAGGACTGTTAGAGGTGATTTTTTGGGAGTCGCCAAAGCCCCGGAGATCGTAAACTAGACAGGGATAATCCGGGGAGAGAATATCTACCAAAGGCTGCCAGTAGTGACGACTCAGCAGCCAACCGTGTATAAAGACTAAAACCGGTTTATCCGCTCGGGGCGAAAATAACTCGTAACTGTGGGATACTCCCGATATGTCGATGGTAGGCATATAATCAATCTCAACCTAAGTTAAACCGTTGATAGGGGTTACTAGGGAAACTTCTAGAGAAAAATCGGTGTATTTAGCCTTGTTTATAGAGCAAAATCAGGGAAGCTTAGGATATTCCCTGATAGCTGATCAATCAATGCTATAGACAATTTCAAAAGCTTCTACTTTAAGTATAAAACACTGGAGATACCTCCCTAAAATAGTATGAACACCCTAGACCAGGATTTATCTATGAAATGCGATCGCTTTTTAACTCTTTCCCTAGTGTTAAGTCTGGGATTAGCTTTTCCTCCCTCTTTACCCGCTCAAAATCCCCCCGCTACCACCTTTCAACCCGGTCCTTGGCAGCCTGTCGCTAGGGTGAATATGAGTCGTCCTGTGGAGATCAAAATCATCAATCAAACCGATATTGACCTCAATTATGACCTATCGGCCAATATTGATTCCTCTCCCCAATTATTATCTCCTGGTACAGAGACAACCCTAAGAGGTTTCGTAATTCCAGCATATATTCTGATTAATCGGGCTAATGCGGCGGCGGATCGCTATTCTTCTAGTTTAATCTATGCCGTCGAGGTCAATAATGATAATTTAGTCACGATTACTGTCACCAAAGTTCCGGGGAGTACCCCCGGTTATACCACCTTTAACATCAATCAACAGGGTGCTATTTATATTTACTAGCTCTAGCTTAGGCTGTTAGGAAGCCACCTCGACAATTATCCAGATCACGGATAAAACAGAGATAGGGAAATTAAAGCTAATCGGCACTTTTAACCGTGGGATTCTTGATAAAACCACTATCAAAAGAGTCAGGCTTATCCAAAGAATGGACGATTTTATAGATTTGATTAGGGAAAAAATCTATAAATTTCTCTTCTGTGTTAATAATTGCAACACCAATGGGATAATCTCCTATTTTGATACGATAAAAATACTGATAACCTTTAAGCTTTTTGGCTCTTCTGGTGTTTGTCTGGAAGGAAGAAGAATAGGGATAATTTGGCCGCATCTCAATTTGGTCGAAATATCTAGAGGACATTTTGGGCGCACGCAGTTCGATCAACTCACTGACCACGGTGCGCCCCTACCATTGGCGCAATAATATTATTGTAGGGGCGAATTGCCTTCGCCCTCTTTGAATAACTTCTGCTGCTCACCTATAGGTGAGGGAAAGTCACAAATAGGAGATGCAGCCGATAATTTTCTGGAAATATAGTTTTTAAAGCTCTTGTAGGCTGCGTTAGTGATAGCCTAACGCAGCAATTTTCTTAAGATGGTGCGTTACGGCGCGATAATAGTTTAATTATTAACAAATTTCCTTTAAATACGCGCAAACAAGCACCCGACAAGCTGATTTAAGAGAAGTAGAATCCTTTATTTAGTCAATAGTTAACATATAATTGAGTTAAGATATTCTCATTCAACGATTTTCCCTATGGCACAAGCTCAGGAACCGAGCGATAAAAATTATGAAGTGGATCGTCAATTGAGGAGTCTTAATCGGTGCCTGGAGCGTCTGGAAGATACCCAAGTGACAGGAAGAGAGCTAAACCGGAGTTTTGATCGGCTCTATGAGGAAATTGATCATCTTGAAGATAAAGTTGATCGGCTTCAATCGAATTTTGAAGAGTTTCGTGATGAGATTAACCAAAAATTAGATACGATTTTACAACATATTACGGGCATCAATTAAATTGCGATCGCCAGATTGACAGCGATCATCAATAAAGTCTTATCCTAGGTTGGGTTGAACGATGGTGAAACCCAACACTTTTAAATAATTGAGTTGGGTTGACGTAAGGAAACCCAACCTACAGTTTTAGGCTCTTGTAGGGTGCGTTAGTGATAGCGTAACGCAGCAATTTTCTTAAGATGGTGCGTTACGGCGCAATCATAGTTTAATTATTAACAAATTTCCTTTAAATACGCGCCTAACACACCCTACAAGCTACTTAACGGTGTTAATTTCCTACAAGAATTTAATTGGAAACACCTAATTCTTTTAGTCTATTAAGAGCATCTTGATAATCTTGCATTTGATTTTGTTGTTGATAAAGTTTAGCCGCTTGGCGAAAATCCTTAATTGCCTTTTCATTGTCATTTAATTCTTTGTATATTAAACTGCGATTATAGTAGGGAACAGCAAGGTTAGGATTGAGTTTAATCGCTTGATTATAGTCCACAATTGCCCCTTGATTATCTCCTAAATTATACTTAGCAAGTCCGCGATTATAGTAGGCATCAGCATAGTCAGGTTTAAGTTTAATGGCTTGATTGTAGTCGGCAATTGCCCCTTGATTATCTCCTAAATTATACTTAGCTCATCCGCGATTGTTGTAGGTATAAGGCTTAGCAATATTGTAAATGTAAATTGCTAGTCCGATCGCCCCCCCAAATATAATCATCCCGATGCCATTATATAGCCATTTACGCCTATTTATTCCTG
This sequence comes from Microcystis aeruginosa Ma_SC_T_19800800_S464, assembly GCA_007095785.1. GTDB lineage: Bacteria > Cyanobacteriota > Cyanobacteriia > Cyanobacteriales > Microcystaceae > Microcystis > Microcystis aeruginosa_E. The sequence goes on along the minus strand of SFBL01000096.1, from coordinate 1,495 downwards.
ATGTATTGTTAATTGTTCTGTTAGGAGGAGGTGAAACTGTAGTAGGTTGTACTACAGTTCTACTTGAGGGAGGATTATTCAACGCTGTCAGAACTTCCGAAGCTGATTGATAGCGCTTACTAGACTTATCTTCTAGCATCTTGTTGAGGAGATTCGCTAAAAAATCACTAATTGATCTTTTTTGAGATTTTAATACCGATTGCCATAACCATCGCCGCTGATCCACATCATAGACCGGATCAACTAAATTACTGTTACTTTGGGGGAAACATCCCGTTAATAAACGGACACAGGTAGCAGCTAAACTATATAAATCACTAGCGGCGACTGCCTGGCCCATGATATGTTCATAAGCAGCATAACCCAGAGTGTATAAACCCGTCCCCATTTGGGAGATTTGCTCTTTAATTCCCCCAAAATCAATTAACATCAATTTACCGTCACTCCGACGACGCATCAGGTTATCCGGTTTGATGTCACGATGGATCAATCCTTTAGAATGGAGATAAGCAAGAACTGGTAATAATTCCCGTAATATTTCCTCGATTTTCTGTTCACTAAATCTTCCTTGTCTTTGATACTCTTGAAGCAGGGTTTCACCTTCAATAAACTCCTGTACTAAATAGAGGGAGTTCCCTTGAGAGAAGTAGTCATAAACGGTGGGGATTTGTTCGTGTTTTAATTCGTCTAATTTTTCCGCTTCCCTTTGAAACAACTCCTTAGACTTCTCCGGAGCAGCTCCCTGCATTTGAGCGATAAACTTTTTAATCACGCGGGGTTTTCGATTAAAATTCAAGTCTTCGGCTTGATAAGTTCTACCGAATGCGCCTTCCCCTAAAACCCCGACAATGAGATAACGGCTATGAAAAGAATATGATTGGCTAGTTTGGCTTAAATTTCCGCCACATCCTTGACAATATTTATAATGAGTCGGATTTTGAGGATGGGAACATTCGGGATTGAGACAGTAGAGGATACTCATAAATCATCTGGAGGAATTTGATTAAGTACCTAAAAAAAATTGATCATCTCATTGAGAGAATATCTGTAGGCTCCCTGAGTCAGTTACAAATCCGGTCAAAAAAATAAAACTAACAATCCAGGCACCAAGCGCCAATCCTATGATTAATTCTACCAAATCCGTTTTTAATAGTGTGATTAACTCCCAATCGAACTTTAAAAACCCGCTTCCCACTTCCCACTCCCCGACACTTGTTAAACAGGATTTAGGATCATCACCGTCCCTAAATATTTGCTCCGATTTTTTGTAGTAAAGTTATACTATTAGGGAAGCAAAGACGAAATTCTAGGGTTAAGCAATGGTTAGACAACTCGACGACAGCCCGAAAACCACAATCGTCTATCCCGATAGCGATGGTAAACCGATGGCCGACAATACAAGACAATTTCGCTGGATTACGACGATTAAATCGAATTTAGACTGGTTATTTGCCAATAATGCCGATGTTTTCGTCGCCGGTGATTTACTCTGGTA
>SFBL01000095.1 GCA_007095785.1 Microcystis aeruginosa Ma_SC_T_19800800_S464 | reverse complement strand
CTAGTGATAGCCTAGAAACCGCTAGGAAAAAAATGCAGGAATATTTAGATAATGGGACTCGTTTGGGTTGGTTAATCAATAGAAAAACTAGAGAAGTGGAAATTTATCGTCAAGGACAGACAGTAGAAATTTTAACCAATCCAGAGAGTTTATCGGGGGAAAATATTCTGCCAGAATTTAGTTTAAATCTTACTTTGATTTGGTAAACCAATTTAGGGGGTGATTCAATGGATAAAATACCGAACTTCATTTTTAAGGAAGATAGTCAGAATCAAGGATTTCTGGAAGGGTAAAGGGTGATTCAATGGGAATAAATCAGCAGAGAGAAGATACTTTCTGACAGTATCTTCTCTGGCTGCTTGGTAACAATCTATCCAGATTTCAGGAATCAATCTTCTCAGACTTGGACTCTCTTTTAATAAGCGTTGAACTTGTCTGCGTTGTTTAACAATTGTGCTGCGCCACCCCCGAGCATTTGTTTCCTTTTCAGTTAGCCAGTAAGTCAATTTAAGCAAATGTTCGGCAATGACGGTTAAGCGACTTTCTAGTTCTCGTTTTTCACTCCTTCCCATCGTTTCAATTTCTTCGATCAAATTTTCTAGGTCTAATTTTTCAAAACGATGTTCTTTGAGTAAATTAGCGGTTTCTTGTAACCATCGGTAGAAATCTTCTTGATAAAGACTTTTACCTGAGGAGACTAAAGACTTTTCGATGCTCATTTGATGATGACCTAGAAAAAAGAATTCTTAGATAATTTAGAAGCGAATCCCCGATCTCAAAAAGATTGGCAGAATATCGCAGGATGACCCCTTAAAACATCAGAGCTTTAAATTTAAGCTAAAATTAGGTAAAACATCTTCACCCGATAAATCAGTAGGATTTTCTAAGATCTCTACTTCCTTTCCTTGACGATAAATTTCAACTTGCCGATTCTGCGGATCGATTAACCAGCCTAACCTTGCGCCATTTTCCCTATATTCGAGCAGTTTTTTCTGTAATTTGTCAAGACTATCAGATTCAGAGCGCAATTCCACCACAAAATCGGGACAGAGGGGAATAAATCCCTTTTTCTGTTTAGGGGTTAAAGATTTCCAGCGTTCTTGACTCACCCAAGATAGATCGGGAGAACGAATCGCCCCATTTGGTAGTATAAATCCAGTGGAAGAGTCAAACCCGACTCCTAAAGCTTCATTTTCTTCGCACCAGCGACCCAGTTGAGTCGTTAAGCTAAAATTACGCTGTCCTGATTCGCCACCTGTCGGGGGATTCACGATTAATTCTCCTTGGGCTGTACGTTCTAATTTTAAGTCACGGTTGACCATAGCAAGGGCTTCAAACTGTTCAAGGGTGATAGACAGAGCGATCGCGCTAGGAATTTCTAAGGAGAGGGTTTCAGGTGAGGTGGTAACTGCTAACATAGTCCTTTGATCAGGTGGAACTCATATATACTATTAAAGATTATTTGTCAAGTTTCTGCACAGAATTCTTTAGCTTGCGCTGAACAAATTCCCGATTTTTTGGGGAAACTTCCACCTCGATTGGGCGGTTTCACTAAATAACAGGTTACAATAGCCAATAATTAACTAAATTTACCTAAAAACCATCGATCGTGTTCTACGCTATTGATTTCGGAACCAGTAATACCGTCATTACTCGTTGGAATGGGGCGACAAATAGGGCCGAGACCGTGAAATTATCGGAGTTATCCCAACAAATAGCCGACAATCCGCCCCTAATTCCCAGTTTACTCTATATTAAATCAGCCAATCCTCTGCAAGTAATTGCTGGTCAAGCAGTGCGCGATCGGGGTTTAGATATCGATCGAGATCCGCGTTTTTTTCGTCGCTTTAAACGAGGTATCGGGGCAAAAATTCAAGGATTTTTACCGGAATTAGAGGAAACTGTCCTCAGTTTCGAGGGGGTTGGCCAATGGTTTCTCGATAGCATCATCGACAACTTAAAAAACACCACCCCAGAAACCCCCCAATCTCTAGTTTTAACCGTCCCCGTCGATAGTTTTGAAAGTTACCGCAATTGGTTAAGTAATGTTTGTCAGGGGTGGGAAATCGAACAAATTCGACTAATTGATGAACCCACGGCCGCCGCTTTGGGTTATGGAACCACGGGTGATCAAGTGATTTTAGTGGTAGATTTTGGCGGTGGCACCCTCGATCTTTCTTTGGTACAATTAGATTTAGATAATCCTCAAAAAAATCAAGGTTTTATTCTCAAGTGGGGAGAAAAACTTTTAGGCAATAATTCCGCCCAAAAAACTAAACTAGCGAGAGTTTTAGCCAAAGCAGGTACAAATTTAGGGGGGTCAGATATCGATGATTGGATTGTCGATTATTTTGCCCAAAAGCAATCTTTAGCGAAAACTTCCTTGACTACTCGTCTAGCAGAAAGATTAAAAATTAAACTTTCTTCCCAATTAACCGCCGAGGAGGTATATTTTGATGAGGAAAATTTCGAGAGTTACGAGTTAAGCTTAGATCGAGAACAATTGACCGATATTCTCCAACAACAAAACTTTTTTAATCAATTAGATGATTTAATGACGGGAGTTTTGCAACAGGGAAGACGCAATGGAGTTGAAGTTAGCGATATCGATGCAGTGTTATTAGTCGGGGGAACCGTACAAATTCCGGCGGTAAAAGATTGGGTGCGAAAGTATTTTGATAGTAGTAAAATTAAAGAGGATCGACCCTTTGAAGCGATCGCTTTGGGAGCGTTACAATTAGCCCAAGGTTATCAAGTCAAAGATTTTCTCTATCATAGCTACGGGATTCGTTACTGGAATCGTCGCAAAAATGCCCACGCTTGGCATCCAATTATTAACTCTGGACAACCCTATCCCATGGAAAAACCCGTGGAATTAGTCCTAGGTGCTTCCGTGGACAATCAACCCAGCATTGAGTTAATTATCGGCGAATTAGGCACAGATATGGGGGCAATGGAGGTCTATTTTGATGGCGATAAATTAATCACTCGTTCCCTCGCTAATGGAGAAACTAGCGTTCAACCCTTAAATGATCGCGAGGGAGCAAGATCCATCGCTAAACTCGCTCCTTTAGGTTTCCGGGGTAAAGATCGCATTAAAGTGCAGTTCTGGATTGATGATCAGTGTTTTCTGAGGATTAATGTGGAAGATTTACTCAGTCAAGAATTGTTACTAAATAATCAAATCGTCACCAAATTAAGCTAGACTTGGCTTCACCTAAAAATCAAGTGCAGACTCATGGTAAGTTTGCACTGATATTATCGCAATATTCTGTTTTACTGGTGGCTTTATCGACTGTGATCGCGCACGGGGATCGGGATTAGTTCGGGTTCGGGTTCGGGTTCCGGACCAAAAACACTCTCGATCAGTTTGCGCGCCCATTCTCTCAATTTTTCTATCACTTCATCTAAATAGTCCATTGACCAAATGGCTCCTTTGAGATACTAGCTATGAGTTTTCGTCGATTGATCCCCGCAACAGCTTTATTCTAGAGAATTTTAACTGATTTTCATCGTTTAGCTGTTCAATCTGACGAACGGGGGAATCTATATCTTGTACTTATGTTAAGCTTAACATAACTTTTTAGTCTGAGTATATATTCTTGGCAATTCTTTTTTAAGATATTGTTAATAAATTCCGGCGTAGGCGATCGAGGGCGGTATAGGCACTAATCTGGCGAATGGTCAAGCGCTCTCGATTTTCTCCGAAACGATGCTCTGATACGGTAACATTTCCGTCAGGACTGGCTAAACCGATATAAACTAGACCCACAGGTTTCGTCTCGCTGCCGCCTCCTGGTCCGGCAACACCCGTGATACTGATCCCCCAATCGGTAGCGAGGCGTTTTTGCACTCCTAGGGCCATCTGTTGGGCAACAATGGCACTGACAGCCCCGACATTATTTAAATCCCGCTCATTTACGTCTAAGAGGGCAACTTTTACCCGATTATCGTAGGAAATAACCCCACCCCAAAAATAATCGGAACTGCCGGCGATTTGGGTGATAATTTCCCCTAATCCCCCTCCGGTACAGGATTCTGCCACACTCAAAGTTTGTTTTTGTCGCCGCAAAAGTTCCCCCACCACTGCGGGTAAAGTATCATCATCAGCACCAAAATAATCTAATCCGGCGATTTCCTTAATTTCCGTCGCTACTGGTTCAATTACCTGCAAAGCAGCCTCTAAAGAAGGGGCTTTCGTCGCAATTCGTAAACGCACTTCGCCTAAACTAGCATAGGGGGCAACGGTGGGATTAGTCAGATCAAATAAATGGACAACTTTTTCCGCTAAAGCTGACTCACCGATACCGCGAAATTTGAGGGAACGACTATAAATCCTCTCTTTACCCCATCCTTGACTTTCTAGGTAAGGAATCGCCGTTTCTACCCACATTCTCTTCATTTCTGAGGGTACTCCGGGGAAAGTGAGAATAGTCACGTTAGTCTGTGGTTGCCAGATCATGCCGGGGGCGGTTCCCGTCGGATTTGGCAAAAAATCGGCTCCCACGGGTATTAAAGCCTGTTTACTGTTACTAGGGGGCATTTCTCGCCCTAAACTCCTAAATTTAGCCTCGATTTCTGCTAAAATCTCCTGATCTTCCCTGAGGGGTGTTTGGAAAAAATCGGCGATTGTTTCTGTGGTTAAATCGTCGGGAGTCGGTCCCAGTCCCCCGGTAAAAATTAAAATTGAGGAACGTTCTCGGGCAATAGCGATCGCTTTTTTCAGTCTTTCTACATTATCCCCCACCACCGTTTGATAATAATGGGGAATGCCTAACTTAGCCAATTCTAGGGCTAAATATTGGGCGTTAGTGTTAACTATATCCCCTAATAATAATTCCGTTCCTACACAAATAATTTCAGCGGTCATAATTTTTGACAATTAGCTTAAGATTTTCAATTTTGATAATTAACTGATCTCCTGTCACCACAGTGCGATCGGGTTTAGGTAACGATGGTCATAGAAGTTAACAGTACAAGTGCGCTCCCACATTGTACCAGTAAGCGATCAACAATCAAAGTCTTGTATATTAGACCTCTTGTAAAAATCAAAAATTGTCAGGAGAATTAAGAATGAATAATAATCAATTAAACGGTCTATTTACAAATTTTATGTAATTTAATCCTTGTTTTTGCCGTTTTTGAAGCCTCAAAAATTAATTATGCAAGAGGTTTATTAAATGCCACTTTGTTGCTGAACAGCCCATATCTGATTACACGACAATAAAATCACTACCTATGAGCAAACGTAAAATCAGCCTACGATTCCTCTATATAACAATAATTGATCATAATCAAGCATAACAAAGTATGGCCGAGCATCACCTCTTCCTTACTGCCATCACAAACCCCACCAAAATCATCTAAAATTAAAATGTCCACTAAATAATAAAATTCTATGACTCGCTGGTTTAATATTGCAGGTCCCTGTAAAGACGATATCCACTATATGCTCTCTCCCACAGTGCGATTACCAGACTTAGAGGAGCTAATTCAACAGCATAGTTACTTTGTCCTACACGCACCACGACAGACAGGGAAAACCACCGCTATGTTATCCCTAGCAAAACAACTTACCGATACTGGAAATTATGCCGCAGTCATGGTATCCGTAGAAGTAGGAAGTGCATTTAATCGTGATCCTAGTGCCGCAGAATTAGCAATTTTAGGGGCATGGTATAATACAATTGAGGATAGTTTACCGACCGAATTACAACCTCCTGCTAAACAATGGCAACAGGAAGAACCAGGAAGCAGAATAAAGGCTTTTTTAAGAGGTTGGTCAAAAGCTATCAATCGTCCCATAGTATTATTTATAGATGAAATTGACTCTTTACAAGACCAAACATTAATTTCTATTTTACGACAGTTAAGAGATGGTTTTCCTAAACGTCCTGAAAATTTTCCCTCATCAGTAGGATTAATTGGTTTACGAGATGTGAGAGATTATAAAGTAGCATCGGGAGGTAGTGACAGATTAAATACATCCAGTCCTTTTAATATAAAAGTTGCTTCTCTGACCATGCGAAATTTTAATCTTGCAGAAGTAGGAGAATTATATCAACAACATACAGCAGCAACCGGACAAATTTTCACACCAGAAGCAATAGAAACAGCGTTTGATTTAACTCAAGGACAACCTTGGTTAGTCAATGCTTTAGCTAAAGAAATTGTAGAAAAAATGGTGAAAGATAGAAGTATTCCTATTACTAAAGAACATATTTTAACAGCAAAAGAAATATTAATAGCTCGTCAGGATACTCATTTAGATAGTTTAGCGGAAAGGTTAAGAGAACCAAGAATAAAGGCAATTATTGAACCAATGTTAGCAGGTTTGGAATTAGGAAATATACCTAATGATGATATTCAATTTGTCATTGATTTAGGATTATGTAAAATGCACCCCTATGGAGGATTAACTATTGCTAATCCCATTTATCGGGAAGTTTTACCCAGGGTATTAACTGTGACACCAATGGCATCTTTACCCATGATTGCACCCACTTGGTTAACCCCAGAAGGTGAATTAAATCTAGCTGCTTTATTAACAGCATTTCTCAAATTTTGGCGACAGCACGGAGAACCATTATTAGGTAGCACTGGTTATCATGAAATTGCACCCCATATAGTATTAATGGCTTTTTTACATCGTGTGGTTAATGGTGGGGGAGTTTTAGAAAGGGAATATGCAATTGGTAGCGATAGAATGGATTTATGTTTGCAGTATAAAAATGTAATTTT
>SFBL01000094.1 GCA_007095785.1 Microcystis aeruginosa Ma_SC_T_19800800_S464 | reverse complement strand
ATATTTTTATTTTTTTCTCCGACTCTCAAACAGAATTGGTATTGGTAGTGCTTCTGCAAATATCTCTAACTTGGCTTGCTTTAGTATTTGCAAGGTTCCAACTATCATTAACAACAGTAGATATCTGGCTCGCCCCAGTTCATTCTCTAAGACTTTCTGGTATAGTTCACTTATCATTTTCGTTATTTAGGTCATATTTACTATATATGACTTATCTTTTTTTAGAGTCTTTGTCTGTATTCCATGCTACATAAGGTTTGCTGAATAAATCTAAAAACTTTATCCAACAAGGTTTTTAGACTTTTTTTCCCTCAAAAAGTGCCGACCTTTGGAGTGATTGGGGGGAAAATTCAGGTGCTTTTTCCCTGAAAATTAGGTAATTGACCACCTGAAAATGGGTAAAACCCCACACCCTGCCACGAGGAAAAACTTTTTCAGCAAACCCTACATAAGCTTTTCAGCTTGCTTGTCCCCCTGTCAGGTTATCTAGTTGTCCACTTGTGTGTTTTTAGTTTATTTCAGTCTTGGAAAAGACTTACTCCCCTGTTTTAAGAGTTTTCGGGTGGCTCTTGTCTTCTTTTTTCTCCTCAAAAGTGCCGTACTATTGCAACGGGATTTTCACCTCGGTGAGCGGCATTTCAACCTGTTGACTCTTAGGTTTTAACACAACTCTAAACAGTTGTGCTTCGCTATTGGCGGAACCTTTCATCTCCGAGGTAAAACCGAGAGTTCCTTAAAGCCGACATTTAAGGTAAATCCGTCGGCGCGAGATGGGGATAAACCACTTCACCATCTTTAAACCAGATAATGCGCTGGCAGTGATGCGCCACATCAGCCTCGTGAGTTACCATCACGATAGTAATGCCACTGTTATTCAATTCCGAGAAAATAGCCATCACCTCTTGGGTCGTTTTCGAGTCTAGCGCCCCCGTCGGTTCATCGGCAAGTAATAATATGGGTTGATTGACAATTGCCCTAGCAATAGCGACGCGCTGCTGTTGTCCCCCTGATAATTGATTGGGTTTATTGTGCAGTCGATTATCCAATTTTACCTTCGTTAAAGCAGCGATCGCTCTTTCCTTTCTTTCTTGGGGAGGAACCCCACCATAAATCATCGGTAACATGACATTTTCCAGCGCACTCATCTGGGGTAAAAGATGGAATTGCTGGAAAACAAAGCCGATTTTGCGATTGCGAATCTGAGCTAAATCCCCATCCGGCAGCGTGGAAACGTCGAGATTTTCTAGATAATAGGACCCCGAGGTGGGACGATCAAGACAGCCGATAATATTCATGGCTGTGGATTTTCCCGAACCCGAAGCCCCCATAATAGCGCAATATTCCCCTTTTTTTAGGCTCAAATTAACGTTATTGAGGGCTTTAACCATGGTTTCGCCACTGCCGTAGATTTTAGACACATTTTCGAGGCGAATAATCACCGAGTGATAGACTTCGGCTTTATCGTTGCGTTCGCTGAGAGAGGAAGTATCAAAACTCATGAAATAAATAGGGTTTGCGGCAAAAAGTTTGTTGGTGCGGTTAGGAGTCAGGAGTCAGGAGTCAGGAGTCAGGAGTCAGGAGTCAGGAGTCGGGAGCCGGTCGTTTCAGGCTTTGTTGCCCTCGTACCAATTTATGTACTAGAAGAAGGGTAATGCAAGGTTTTTGAGAGTCCCAATCCGATTTTCGCAGCATGAACATCGGATTCTAACAGGTCAAAAACCTTATTTTAAAAGGGTTTTACCATTATTCAGCAAGCCCTAAGTAGAGATAAAACGAATAAATGCAGCTATTCTAACCCTATCAACTCTCGATTTAATTGGCATCCTTGAGAAAACCGACTAAAGGCAAGAAAACCGGCGCTAAATTCGATCGAGCCACGGCTAAACAGGGATAGGATCGATCGCTATAATTTTCCCCCACCTGTAAGGGAAAAATCTTTTCTCCTAAAGAGATAAATACCCCGTCTGCAGCCTGTAGAATTGCCCAAACCGCAGCAATATCCCAGACTTTTGGGGTTGCTTCCACTCCTCCCAAAACCGTGCCATCGGCAACCAAAAGCAGATTATAACTAGCCACTCCTATCATCCGCACTTTGCAGGGAAAGGGATTTTTGAATACATCTGTACTACGAGCGCAGAGATTGAACAGATGATTTTTGCTGGGAAAATCCTCGCTGGTGTGAATCGGTTGACCGTTGCAGTAGGCCCCTAGCGGACCGGTTAAACCCGTCTCACCGTACCAATAACCATAATAGGACTGTTTCAGGCAGGGGAGATAAACAAATCCGAACACGGGAGTCCCCCAGTAGAGAAGTCCCAGGGAAATGCCCCAGATGGGAATACCGCGAGTAAAATTAGTCGTGCCGTCGATCGGATCCACTACCCAACACCATTCTTGATCCGGGAAAATATGGGTAGTTTCCTCGGTTAAGACTCCATGATCCTGGAAAGTGCGGGCAATTAGCGATCGCAATTCGCCATCGGACCAACGGTCGGCAGCCGTCACTAAAGTCCCGTCTGCTTTATTCGTGGCCTGTAATTTGCCAAAATCAGCTACTAGGCGATCGCCCACCTGGCCAGTAGCCTGATAACAAAAGTCTAAAACCTGACTCCAAAAAGTTTCCATAATTTTCTCGTTCGTCTTCTAGTAGAATATTAAATCATTGTCTAAACTTAGGTAGTCGAGATTGAGCGCGGAAGCCCACCAGGAGATCAGACTAGCTACCCGTCTAGAAGCGATACTTTACCTAAAAGGGCAGCCTGTCCCCTTAACCGAGATGGTGACATTAACCAACAGCGATCGCTTGACGGTGGAAGATGCCATGATCGAGTTAATGTCCGATTATGCTCACCGGGATAGTGCCTTGGAAGTGGTGGAAACCCCCCTCGGTTATAGTTTACAATTGCGGTCAGCTTATCAGAATTTGATCGAAGACCTGATCCCGGCCGAATTAGGCACGGGAACCCTCCGCACCTTGGCAGCGATCGCAATAAAAGAACCGATTTTACAAGCGGATTTAATTAATTTACGGGGCAGTACGGCCTATCAACAGGTTCAGGACTTGGTAGAACGAGGATTTGTGAGAAAACGCAAGCAAAATGAAGGTAGATCGTACTGGTTAGAAGTAACCGATAAATTTCATCAATATTTCGAGGTTGACAATCTTAGGGAACAGGGTATTCTGGAAGCTACCGATCGGGAATAAGGGGAGAAAGGGTATATTATGGGTGAATGTTTCTGATCACTGAGCTAAACTTGAGCAAGATGGGGGGGACTTCAGGCAATTCAAGAAGAGCGATTTGTTAACCTACGATCCAATAACCACTACAGCGTGGGAGTTCTGATGACTTTTAATCCTGATTTTTTTCCCTGGGAAACCGAAGAACAAAATGATAACGGTCTGATGCAGTATCTCCAGCAGCAGCATCCTGAAACCCTTGAGAGAATAGCCCAATCCGTCAGTAGCGAAATTAAAGATATTATCTCGCAAAACGTCAGGGGATTGGTGGGAATGTTGCCCTCAGAGGATTTTGCAGTACAAATTACCACCGACCGCGAGAATTTGGCGAATCTTCTCGCTTCAGCGATGATGACGGGTTATTTCCTCGGTCAAGTGGAGAAGCGCCATCATTTAGAATCAATTTTGTTAGCTACAGAATCAATTAAATTAGGCAAAAAACCAAAAATAGATTAATCTTCACCCCAAAAAGATAGAGACACTTTCATCGGTGTCTCTATCAGTTTTTAACCCCCTTTGGCAAAACTCACCATCACTAAAATCGAGAGCAGGATACCGGGGACAAGTAAACCCGCTAATAATCCAAATTCAGTCAGCGTCATAGGAAAATATGCCCAAAATTCCATCACTTTTTACTCTAACCCCCTCTTCTGGCTACCTCAACAAAGCTTAAGGAAAATTTAAAGCCTTTTACCAGTTTTTCTCCTATCAGTTGTCCGACTAGACAAACCAAAGAGAGTCTTTTTGATGTTGCCAAGCGGTTTATAATTCTTTTTTCAGCGCCCCGTATAAAGCTGAATAATCTTGCTCTGCAAATCCCATTTCTAAAGCTTTTTCAAGAAGGTGCTGTACTCCTGTTAGGGAAAAAGTGGTTAAATCTAACTTCTCCGATTCCTCTAAAAAGAGATTAACATCTTTCAATAAATGTTTAGTGGGAAAGTTAGGGTTAGCATAATTTTCTTCTAACATTCTGGTTAATTTTTTGTCAAAAGTAGGCGCATATAAGGCACTTTGACGTAGGATAGTCATGAACTTTTCTAGATCTACTCCTTGCTGGGATAAAAAAGCTAAACTCAAAGCAAAAGCACTGGTTAGAGAGGCAATTAATTGATTTAAAGCTAATTTTAACGCCGCAGCGGTTCCCACTGCCCCGATTAACATCGGTTTTTGACCAAAATGTGCTAATAAATTTGACCATTGATGGAACTGTTTTTCCGTTGCTCCCACCATAACTAAGAGAGTGCCATTTTTAGCTTCGGGAATACTTCCTAACACGGGTGCTTCTAGATATTCTCCCCCTTTAGCAATAATTTGATCTCGCAGTTGTTTACTTTCAGAAGGGGCAATGGTTCCCATCTGGATAATAGTACGATTATTGAAGTTAGATTGCTCAGAATTTAATCCTAAAACCTCTTGGATAGCGGGGGCATTAGTTAACATTAAAATCAGACAATCTGCCTCTTGAATTACTTGTTCAGGAGAGCTAACTGTTTTGGCTCCTAACTGCTGTAAAGGTGCTAATTTTTCTAAGGTGCGATTATAGGCAATAACAGGAATTTTCTGATTTAATAATCTTTCTACCATTAGCGTTCCCATTAATCCTGTTCCCAAAAATCCAACTTTCATAACTCGCTTTTTTCCTGATTTAGTGATTAGTTTTTACTTGTTTTTATGGCTGTCCAATGACGATTAGAAGACTGATAAATTTTAACATTTTTTAATCCCGATTGCTGGATTAAATCGGCGATTTCTGCTAGGGTAAAAGCGGCCTGGAGAGAATCCTTAAATAGTTGCGCTTGTCGGGGAGAAAAATTTGGATCGATTTCCCTCACCATCCCCTGGATTATTTCCTCGGAATCGGGACGGAATAAATCTCTTAAAAAAATGCCACCATTCGGTTTTAAAACTCGCTTAATTTCCCGTAAAAAAGGCAGAGGATTTTCGAGATGATGGATTAAACTATTAGAAATAACTAAATCAAATTGATCGGATTGATAGGGAAGATTTTTCCCATCAACTTTTTCTAATTTTATTCGTTCTTGACAGTTAGCATCAAGGATATTCTTTTGACCAATTTCTAACATAGAATCGGCCAGATCAATAGCGATAATTTGCCATTGGGGACGTAGTTGACTGATCATAATCGGAATGCGTGCAGTGCCAGTTCCTACGTCTAACACCCTAGCATTAATATCGGCCAATTGCACGGCTTCTTGAGCGAAATTAGTATTAACTTCCGTGAAGTCCATGGCATCATATTCGATCGCTTCTTCCCGATCATCCATTACTTCTGGTTCTAAAATTCTTTCCATAGAAAAGCTATCTTTAAGGATTACAATATTCACAATACATCGGATCGGCAGTTTTTTCACCGTTGGGAAAGAGTTTTTCCTCTCGATAATCACACCTTTGACAACCGTATAGTTCCAGTTTAATTAAAGAGGTGGGAAAGTGACATAAACCACAGGGTAAACCCGCTTTTCTTTCGATAATATCAAACCCCGGACAACCACAATTAGGACATAATTGATTGAGTTTTTGAACCAGATTTGCTGTCGCAGCTGCAATCGCTTTCATCCGCGTGGGATTGTGCATAGCGCGCATATCGGTTTCTAGGTGTACTTTGCCGTTTTTGTCAAGAATATCTTCAACAATTTTAACTAAATTTTTCTGGTCAGTAATTCCCTTAAAAATCTGCTCGGAGTCGAGAGAATTTTTATCAAACATCACCACTAAAGCATGACTAGGAAACCCGATTTTTTCGGCAAATTCTACAGCAGCTGCTAGATTAGTTACAGTCTGGTGAGCGTGATTAGTTTCCGTGACTATTGCTTGACCAATTATTTCTAGATTATGGACTCGATCGAGTAATAAAATCAATTCACGATTACAGGAAACTAACGGCAAGTTGGGGTAGGGATAAAAACTACCCTCACTGGCAATTCCGATATCGTATCCCGAAAGCTCGATCGCTTCTTGTGCCTTCCTGCGAGCGGTTTCAATTTGTGTCCCGATGCGCTTAATATCCCGGGTAAAAGTGCCAAAGCGATCGGTATTAAAATTATCGGGTACAGTCACCTTGAGGCCTATTTCTTGCGCTAAAATCGGTGCTATTACCCGCTCTTTTCCGTGCATAGTCCCTAAAATTGCTATCCGATCTTGAAACATCTTTTCTTGAAACATCTTGATCAAGGAAAAAGGTTTTTGGGGTTTTGGGGTTTTAGGGTTTTAGGGTTTTTAGTTGAAATTCCCCACTTCCCCATTTCCCCATTTCCCCATTTCCCTAACACCCATCCCCTAATTTAACTGTCCATTGTTTTTCCCTGAGCTTGTTCTAATCTTTCTGCTGCTGTTTCCATGACTTCTGCAAAGTTTTCGAGAATTTCCCCGGGGTGCGCTTCCAGGATTTTTGTAGATAGGGAAATGCGGTTTTTATATTCGTCAATTTCCGCGACTACCACTTGAATTGCTTGACCAACTTTAAAAAAAGTCATGGGAGAATTAAAAGAGGCTCCCGTCACCTGTTTAGCATGGAGTAATCCCGTCACTCCACCGCAATCGACAAAGACACCGTAGGGTTGTAATTTAACCACAGTGCCACTTAATAACTTACCCACAGCTAATTGACTGATAGCGTTAGCGCGAGCAATTTCTCGCTGAGATAAAACTAATTTATTATTTTCTTGATCGATTTGAATAAAAGTTGCGGTTAAAAGTTGTCCGATCAGGGAATCTAAATCATTTTTTTCGATTAAATGGGAGCGAGGGATAAATCCTTTTAATCCTTCCACCTCTCCCGTCACTCCCCCCTTATTCACCCCTGTGACGCGCAGCTGCACCGACTTGCCACTTTCAGAGATTTCCCTGACATTTTCCCAAGCTTTTTGTAGTAATAATTGCCGCAGAGACAGGGTAACTTGTCCTTCCGCATCCTGTCCACGGGTAATCAGAAAATCGAATTCTGCACCTATGGGTAAAGCTTCAGCAATGGAAGTAACATTTTCGAGGGAAATTTCCCTTAAAGCAATAAAAGCGGAGGATTTGCCGCCAATATCGATGTATGCTCCATCGGAGGTGTGTTGATCGACTCTCCCGCGCACGATCTGCCCTTTTTCAAATTGATAATCGTATTGATCAAGAGCTTTGGCAAAATCGTCCATGGAAAAGGCTGGGTTCGGTGTCATGATAAATAGAATGGTTACAAATGTGATTTCGAGCTGCTTCCAGTGTAAGCTGAAGCTTGAGGAGTCAGACCATTAAGATTTAAGAAGGCTAAATAACTCTAGCACATGATCCCAGGCAGATTTGGCCACCTTAGCATTATAACTAGCTCTTTGGTCGCAGAAAAAGCCATGGTCGGCATTTTCATAGCGGAAAACTCGATGGGGGATTTGATAACGGGTTAATGCTTTTTCTATCTCATCCACTTGCTTTTGAGGAATACTGGTATCTAACATCCCGAAAAATGCGTAGATTGTCCCTTTGATTTGAGGAGTCACCTTCACTGTCGCTTGGCCACCGCCGGGGGTTCCCGTGGTGATTCCTGCACCGTAAAAAGAGGCAGTAACTTTGATATCCTCTAGAGTGGAGACAAGATAAACCACATGACCACCAAAACAAAAACCAATCGTGCCGACACCGGTTTTTTGCACCTGTGGCAAACTATAAAGATAATCGATGGTGGCCTGGATATCGCTGAGTAATTCGGCTGCTTTGGTTTGTTCCTTGTACTGACGACCGATTTCGATATCTGCCATACTGTACCCCGTTTCAAAACCAGGAGCAAATCGCTGATAAATGGCAGGAGCGATCGCTATATAGCCTTCTTGGGCAATTCTGCGGGTGACATCGCGAATATGGTCGTTTACGCCGAATATTTCCTGAATCACGATAATTGCTGGATAAATTCCCCCTCGATCGGGAATGGCTAAATAGGCATCTATGTCAATATCTTTGTTAGAAATCGTAACAGTTTGCGTATTAATAGTCATGATTTTCTCGATGAAAAGGGAGTTGGGGTTTTAGGGTTTTAGGGTGTTGGGGTTTTAGTTGAATTTCCCCATTCCCCCATTCCTCAAATTAAAACAAACTTTTCCAAGGCTGCAGCCACCCCATTTAAGTTTACACTGGGGGCAACCCAATCGGCTTGATCCTTAACGGCTTGGGGAGCATTACCCATGGCGACACCGACACCCGCATAGGTGAGCATAGAAACATCGTTAAAATTATCACCGATCGCCATGACGTTTTGTGGTTGTAATCCTAGGATATCTTCAGCCAAAAATTGGGTGGCGCTTCCCTTGGTCGCCTCAACGTGGGTAACTTCAAAAAAAGTCGGACTCGATTGGGTAAAGTATAAATCTTGATTTTGATAGCGTTGCTGTAAATGCTGCCAAATCTCGGCGATAAATTGCTTATCTTCTCCCATGGCCAGGATTTTAGTGGTTTTATGGGCCACTTTGCGTAAATCTCCCACTGCTTCGGCAATAATACCCGATCGCTGGCGATAGAATTCCGTTTCCGCGTTTAATTGCCGCACATAAAGCACATCGTCCATATAAAAATTAAGGGAGATTTTCTCCTTCCATTGGGGTTGTTCGAGATAATCTAAAAGATCGAGTGCTAAGTCGGGGGAAATGGGGGTATGTCGATGGTGAACTTGGGAAACAGGATCTTGAATCCAAGCGCCATTGTAAGCAATTATAGGTAAAGTCGATTTAAGGCGTTGATGAAAGCGTAAAGCCGAGCGGTACATCCTACCAGTGCCGATAGCGACGGGAATACCCTTTTTTTGGACGGCCGAGACAGCTTGCACCACAGCCGGATTAACCTGATTGTTATCACCGGCGATCGTTCCATCCACATCCACAACGATTAAGCGAATATCCACAGTCTTGTCCCATTCAACGGTAACAGTTAATAGTTTGCCACTTTCCCCCTCAAAAAGGGTAAGAATTAAGTAGTCGTGACCAATAGATATACTAGGTCATGGTTACTAATTGCGTTGAAAAAGTATCGGGGAGGGGAGAGAAAAAAACTGACGGCTGACGGCTGATCATAGCTCACGGCCAGATCTTAAAATTATCAAAAGCTCACACTCCAGGAAAGCCATTTATTTTCTAGAATAGAGGATTACCTGGATTATTTTTGCGGGGGGCAATCGGTGATTCTCAATTTTTCCCTAAGGATTGTAGCGGCCAAAGGCAGACTATTCTGTAAGTTTTCACTCTACAAAACCTATCGGGTGGTCAGTAGCGCCCCCGTCGATGTCCTCTGGCAAAAATTAATCAATGTGGCCGATGTCTCTTGGCATCCTTTGATTGCCAAGGCTGATGTTCCCTTGGGTTTAATCGCTAAACCGGGGTTAATCTATCAAGCTGTCACCCGTCTGACTCCCATTCCTATCCGGGTTTTCGTGGAAAATGTCCGTCCCGGGGAACTCCTCAGCCTCAGAGTTCTTGCTATCCCCGGTATGGAACAAAAAATGACCTACCAAGTAGAATCAACCCTCTGTGGTACTTATATTTCCTATTCTGTCACCCTGCGTGGTTGGCTGTCCCCCTTTATCTGGTGGTTAAGTCGTCCCTATTTAGCCAAAGTCGCCGCCCAACTAGCTCACGCCGCCGAAGAATTAACGGCCTAAAAAAAATTCCCTCCCATTGTGCTAATAAATAATCTGCCAAGGGTCAAGATCTAAGTCACAATGGTATATGGATAGACTTAAACAAAATTTTAGTCAGCTACATTGGTACATATAGTCTACTGATATCATCCCGACGAGTTGAGCGCAACAACCTCAATCCGCCGGGATGAACTATCTCTAGAGACTTTACTGATGAAGTAAGCTCTACAGGAGGGAATTATGGGGGAATTAAACACAGCCGAACTTCTAGTTAAATGTCTAGAGAATGAAGGGGTCGAGTATATTTTTGGGCTACCCGGGGAAGAAAACCTCGATGTTTTGGAAGCTCTAAAAAACTCCTCGATCAAATTTATCACCACCCGTCACGAACAGGGCGCCGCTTTTATGGCCGATGTCTATGGACGCTTGACGGGAAAAGCGGGGGTTTGTCTCTCCACCCTAGGACCAGGGGCGACTAACCTAATGACAGGGGTAGCCGATGCTAACCTCGATGGGGCCCCCCTGGTGGCCATCACTGGCCAGGTGGGAACCGATCGAATGCACATTGAATCCCATCAATATCTGGATCTGGTGGCCATGTTCGCCCCAGTGACGAAATGGAATAAACAGATCGTCCGGCCAGGTATCACCCCAGAAGTGGTACGCAGAGCCTTTAAAACCGCCCAAAGTGAGAAACCGGGGGCAGTTCATATCGATCTTCCCGAAAATATCGCCGCTATGGCTGCCGATGGTAGTCCTTTGCCCCTCGATAGTCAGGAAAAAGTTTACGCTTCCTATCGGACTTTGAACATGGCGGCGGCGGTGATTTCTAAAGCGAAAAATCCCTTGATTTTGGCGGGAAATGGGGCAATTCGCGCTAATGCTAGTGAGGCTTTAACGGAATTCGCCACGGCCTTGAATATCCCTGTAGCTAACACTTTTATGGGTAAGGGGGTGATTCCCTATACCCATCCCCTGGCTCTTTGGGCGGTAGGATTACAGCAACGGGATTTGATTAGTTGTGCCTTCGATCGCAGTGATTTAATTATCGCTGTTGGTTACGATTTAATCGAGTATTCCCCGAAAAAATGGAATCCAGATGGGAAATTACCGATTATTCACATCGGCATGACTCCGGCGGAAATTGACAGCAGTTATGCGCCGGTGGTGGAAGTGGTGGGTGATATCACCGATTCTCTCATTGATATCCTCAAACGGGCTGATCGCCAGAATAAACCAACTCCTGTCACTGCGGGGTTAAAGACGGAAATTCGGGCCGATTACGAAACCTATGCCAATGATACGGGTTTTCCGATCAAGCCACAAAAATTGATCTACGATCTGCGTCAGGTGATGGGACCAGAAGATATCGCCATTTCTGATGTGGGCGCTCATAAAATGTGGATGGCCCGCCATTATCACTCCGATTGTCCTAATACTTGCATTATTTCTAACGGTTTCGCCGCTATGGGTATTGCTATCCCTGGTGCGATCGCCGCTAAGTTAGTTCATCCCGATAAACGCATTGTAGCGGTGACGGGAGACGGCGGTTTTATGATGAATTGTCAGGAATTGGAGACAGCTTTGCGGGTGGGAACTCCCTTCGTCACTCTCATCTTTAATGATGGCGGTTACGGTTTAATCGAATGGAAGCAGTTTAACCATTTTGGCACCTCTTCTTTTATTAAGTTTGGTAATCCCGATTTTGTTAAATTTGCCGAAAGTATGGGATTAAAAGGCTATCGGGTGGAATCTGCCCAGGATTTGATCCCGACACTAGAGGAGGCTTTCCGGCAAGATGTCCCCACTGTTATTGATGTTCCCGTTGATTACGGTGAAAATCTGCGTCTTTCCCAAAAATCGGGCGATTTAAGCTGTCAGATTTGGGAATAGAAGTTGATAGCGTTGACAATCCCCAAAAAATCCCCTAACTAAATCTCAGTTAGGGGGAAGTAATTAGGTTGGCTTTTGTAACGTTAGAAAACCCGATCTAGAATAACCATTCTAGAACCGCCTCATCTTTAGTGTTGGTATTGCGAGAGGGGGTTTCCCTGGTGAATTTCATGTGGATAGAACGATTTTGTTCCCCATCGGCGGCTACGGCCATAATTGGATAATCGATTAAACCATCTTGGAAGGACATCTGATAGCGGAAAGTGCCATCGGGATTGAGTTTAATCGGACGACCACCGATAGTTACGGTGGCATCGGGTTCGGTGGCACCATAGACGATTAATTCTGCATCGGCAACTAACCAGAATTTGCGCGGACGTTGTAGGGTTTCCGAAGCACCCATACCGATACCAGAAGCAGTCATCCCGATACCGGAAGCAGTTAGTCCCGATACCGTGGGAACTGCCCACATACCAACCCCAGAGGGGAATACATAAGAACTGATCACTTCCGACATCGGTACGGAACCGGCGACGTGCTGCATGGAACCAAACAAGGAACCGGCCACCCGTAGGGCTTCGATATCGCCGACACTCTCGAAAATTTGGTCATAGATGGGGCTAGTTCCCGTGGTTCCGGCGCTGCTGCCGTAGCGTTTGCTGGGGGGAACGAGTTCGTAAACAGTTTTACCCACCAGTTCCTCTTCCCAGTTAACGGTGACAAAAATATCTTCAATCCAGTCGGAAGGATAGACGGGAGGAATCCGCACTAAAGGAGAACGGGCCAAAACTAACCAACGTCCATCAGCACAACGATAACCGATATCGATAACATAATCTCGATCGCTGACTGGAATCGGTAAATACCATTCCCGGGCCAATTCATCACAGAGATATTCTTGGACACTGTGCGCGCCTTGGCTATTGAGATCGATATCTGTGACATCATAAAGACGCAGGGCTAACTGTTGTCCTCCTTGACGACGGAGATCTTCTTTTGATTCGTTGGGGATATCCCAGTAAGCATAGGCCCACTGAGGATCGCGGGGTAGGAGGGTAATGCGATTTTCGCCGTAGCCACCGGGCAGATCTCCTAAACCATCATCCACTGAACCTAGGATATCTTCGATCGGGTTAGCTTGACCTAATTCAAATTTTGCTGCTTCCACTGGTTTTTCCTCTTTAATAATAGATTTAAAATTGCCGCTTACTCCCATAGCTTGGGTAATTGCCTCGATTAATTGCGTTTTCCGCATCCGACTGTAACGAGAGATGCTGTATTGACTGGCAACTCGTCGTAGTTGCCGCAAGGTCATCTCATCTAAGGGGGGGTATTCTGGAACCATGAGTTGACGCTCTCCGATTAGTTACGACGGCAAATGTTTTTGAGCATTTGCAAAAGCAGTGATCTGGGTAATCCTTCTAACTACTCATCGATTGCTTTATGAACGAGAAATCCACTCGATGGGGATCAAGGGAATCGCTTGTTATAAATACCTATTAAACAGTAAGATTCCGATTTTGACCAAGTACATTGTCAGGATTTCTTGATAAAACCGCCAAACCCTTGATCCCAAAGAGATTGTTATATCAGGAAGTTTTGATATGCTGTGCTGCCTTGAAACTGTAGGCGAATTTTTAGTACAAATGCTCTCTACTGATTACTGATTACTGACTACTGATTTGTACTCCGATCCCGATCGCCTGTAATCTGATATTGAGACTTTTAGTTAAGGAGACTGAACCGCTTGGCTACTCGTGTGATTATTGTTCGTCATGGACAAAGCAGTTATAACGCAGAGCAGAAAATACAAGGTCGCAGTGATGGCTCGGTTTTGACGGAAAAAGGCCATCTGGACGCGGAAAAAGTAGGAAATGCCCTCAGTCAAATCGATATCGCTGCTTTTTACTGTAGTCCTCTCCAAAGAGCCAAATCTACTGCTGAGGTGATTCAGTCTCGTTTCAATAACTCTCCCGTCATTCAACCCACTCCGCAGTTACTAGAAATCGATCTGCCTATCTGGGAAAATATGGTCAAAGAGGAGGTAAAAGCTCAATACCCCCAAGAATATCGAGATTGGCATCAAAAACCTCATGAATTTAAGATGATACTGCCCGATGGTCAGGAACATTATCCCGTTCTCTCCCTCTATCAACAAGCGCAGGATTTTTGGCGAGAAATTATTCCTCAACACCAGGGCCAAACTATCCTCATTGTTGCCCATAACGGCATTAATCGCTGTTTAATCCTCAGTGCCATCGGTATTCCGGTTTCCTTATACCATTCCCTACAACAATCTAACTGTTGCGTTAATGTTCTCAATTTTACGGGTGATTTTGGTGATCCTGTTCAGGTGGAATCCCTCAATCAAACGGCACACCTAGGGATAGCTTTACCCCCACCGCGTCCTCCTTTCCAAGGTTCCAGGCTGCTGCTTGTGCGTCACGGAGAAACCCAATGGAATCGGGATAAACGTTTTCAAGGTGTGCGCGATATTCCTCTCAATGATAATGGCAAGGCCCAAGCTGAGAAAGCCGCCGAATTTCTGCGAGAAACGGCGATCGATCACGCTGTCACCAGTCCTTTGTCCCGTCCCAAGGAAACTGCCCAAATTATCCTGCAATATCACCCCGATGTCACCTTAGATACCCAAGTGGATCTGACAGAAATCTGTCACGGACTTTGGGAAGGTAAATTAGAGGAGGAAATTGAAGCGAGTTTCCCCGGGATGTTAGAAGACTGGAAAAATGCCCCAGAAACCGTGCAAATGCCGGAAGGGGAGAATTTACAAGAGGTTTGGGATCGAGCGATCGCTTGTTGGCAGCAAATCGTTAAAACCTATAGTAATAGCGATAGTCCTAAGACAATTATGGTGGTAGCTCACGATGCTATTAATAAGGTGATTCTTTGTTATTTATTGGGTTTAAAACCCGCCAATTTCTGGAATATTAAACAGGGAAATGGTGCGGTTAGTGTTATCGATTATCCCAAAGGAGTTGACTCTCAACCGGTCCTGCAAGCAATTAATATTACCTCTCATCTAGGAGCGGGAATACTTGATCGCACGGCAGCCGGCGCTTTATAACAGTGATCAGTTATCAGTTATCAGTTATCAGTGGGTAAGTTAACAGTTATCAGTATTCAGTATTCAGTATTCAGTATTCAGTATTCAGAAGATTGCTTTTATTTATTCTTCCCAATTCATAATTCATAATTCATAATTACGGCTAACTAGAAGCTAATAATTTATTCTCAATCTGTCTAACTACGGTTAGTGCCGAATAGCTGACTCCGGCAGTGCCTTCTCCCGGATGGGTGGAATCTCCCACTAACCAAAGATGGGGGATAGGAGTGCGCGTCGCTAGGCCAAAAGGGCCAAAAGTGGACAATCTTTGACCAATACCGCCGACAATGCCCTGATTTCGCCCCGTAAACCGTTCAAAAGTGCGAGGTGTAGCTGATTCGATGTGAACGATGTGATCAGGACTGAGATGGAAATAATTACCGAGACGATCGATCGCCTCTTGGGTGTATGCTGCTTTTAATTGCTGATAATTATCTTCTCCTTTTCGCCACCAAAGACTGGTATCGGTGAAGGAAGAAGCAATAATCGTCGCTTTTCCCACTGGAGCGCGGCCATCCCCTTCTTTACTCACGGAAACAAACAAAGAGTTATTTTCGCCGATTATGCCATCGTAATCGTAGAGGAATTGCAAATGGGGAGGACAATCGGGGGGAATAGCAGCGCGATCGACTCCTAAGTAGGCCACAAAAGCACCGGATGCGGGGGGAAGTTTTTCGATTCTCTGGTGATAAAGACTGGGAATGGCTTCGCGATCGATTAATTGTGGTAAATTTTGGATCGGGATATTAGCCACAATCTCATCGGCCATTTCTGGATGTATTTGGTTATTTTTTTGATTTCTGACGATAATTCCCCGGGCTTTTCCCTTTTCTATCAGTATTTTTTCTACTGTGTGGCGCATTTGCAATTTACCGCCGTATTTTTCCAAAGCTGTTACTAGGCGATCGCTTAATACTTGCATACTACCCTGAAGGTGGGATAAACCTTGGGGAGACTGAGAAACTGCTAAAGCGGTGGCGGCATAAAGTAAAGCGGTTTCATCGGCAGTAACTTGGGAATAAAGCTTTAACTGGAGATCAAGGAAGGTTTTTAGGCGTTTATCCCTCTCTAAGCCGTATAATCGCAGAGCATCCCCCACAGTCATCAAAGTAAAGGGAAAGGTAATGGCAGTATCTACACGCAAAGCGGCGATTAATTGCCCTAAATCCCACCAGTTGCGCGGGGGTAAAACTGGATCGCGACTTTGAAAACGCCAACTTGCTTGAAAGAGTTTTTGTAATAATTGCCAAAAAGGTTCGCTGCCCGGAAATTGTTTTTGTCTTTCCTCTTGCCACTTTTGCCGATCGCGCCAGACATTAATCGGAGTGGTTTCCCCCGGCAGAAAAACGGCACAGGCGGGATCGCAGGGGACAGAATCGGGTAAATCTATCCCTAATTCGGCAAAAATGCGCTGATGAATGCCCCCTACTTCTAATCCTGCCACTTGAGTTGCCCCCACATCAAAAGTAAAACCCCGACGGGAAAAAGTCGAGGCACAACCCCCAGGGACAAGCGCCTGATCATATACTGTCACTTGATAACCTCGACGCGCCAATAATGCCGCCGCCGTTAGTCCGCCAATCCCTGCACCAATAACGGTAATTTGCGTCATTTTCTTAATAATTATTTATATTTATTTTTATACTAACGGTTTTGGCAGTGAGGAGTCAGTTATCAGTTATCAGTTCACTGTTTACTAGACCTCCTGCAAAAGTCTTATTCAGCTACTTGATTATAGCCTAAAGCAAGTTCGTAGTTGTAAATGCCAGCGATTAAATTAAATCTCAGACCAAAACGTCGTCTCCGATTCC
>SFBL01000093.1 GCA_007095785.1 Microcystis aeruginosa Ma_SC_T_19800800_S464 | reverse complement strand
TGGGTTTAGATTTTGGTTGGTTATTTATCTTTGATAGGAGGAAAAATGCTTTACCAATGGAAGAAAGATTATCCACTGAGGTGGTGGTGACGGAAAATCAATATAGAATTACTGTGATTAGAGCTTGAGTGTTTTAAATGAAGTATTTTTGGAAACAATGCTTTTTTCAAAGATATTTAACGGTGAATTTATAAGGTACGTTGCATTTCATTAACACACCCTACAGAATTGGCTGCTTAATTTTTTAGCTATTGATAAACTTTACTTCTATGGGCGATAAAAATTATTGTTACCAGTTTTAAATCATCATTAATTTCATAAATAACTCTATAATCACCTACTCGATAACGAGAATAACCTGATAACTCACCTTTGAGAAATTTTATATTAGGATGATTACGAGGATTAATTTTTAAACGTTCAAAACATCTATCTAACTTTTTTTGTAAAGTAGCAGAAGCAGATTCAAAAAACTCCCCTGCATCAATAGTAATAACAACAGTATAATTAATATTTTCGTTTAAGTTTGTCAACAGTAATCACCTTTCCTTGTTTTACATTTTCTCTAGCATGATCAAAATTTTCTTTAAATCCTACAATCTCTAATAACTCTTGAGTAGCATCATCTTCTCTTGTTGCCAAATATGCTAAAAAATCAACTGCTACAAGTAATTTTTCTGGTGACAGTTGTTCAACATATTTTTGGATTTGTTCACGAAGTTCTAACGTATTCATAGATTATTTTGGTTATTTACCCAATTTGATTATATCTGATTCTGATAAAATTTAGATCCCCGACTTCTGTTATTAATCTTCTGATGTAATAGATAATTTGTAGGGTGTATTAGTGACAGCGTAACGCACCTCATATTTACTAAATAATTTATTTTATTATGTTTTTAAAAATCTCATTTAATAATAATGGTGCGTTACGTCGCGTATTTAATTTATTTGTATATTTTATAATCTTTTTGCGCTCCTAACGCACCCTACAAACTACAAACTACTTAATAATTCTCTGTAACCTTTAAATATTACAATCTACAAGTCTCGACGCGAGAGAAGACCCAAACGAAAAATCATTCCTAAAAAACCAAAAACCCCAACAATCACATGGGAGTTGGCCTTTAGGTGCTTTCATCTCAAAAGTAATATCAATGTAAGACAACCAGCTTCCTCCTTCTCTCCATCCTACCTTGTCCCCGAACTTTTCCCAGATTTCTCGGTTATATTCTCTCGTTCCCCCTAAACCCTGATAAATGCGTTTCTGAACAGAAAACCCAAATCTACCATTACTGTATTTTACCCACAATTGGTCAATGGTGCGGAGGTCTGCACAGGGAAAATTATCAATGTGTTCATTATCTAACCAACTTTCTTCTTCGAGGTTTGCAACCGCTAACATTACCCTTGCTGTTTCCTCATCCGCTTCTTTCCATTTCCCAGCTTTGAGTAAGTCACGGAGTTTGCTGTAGTCCATTCCTGCATCTGATTTTAATTCTACCTCTCGCTGTAAGCTCATAGTGATATTCCTGTAGATTAATTTTTAGAAAATATACTAGAGACATCCTAACATAGGTTACACTCCACAAGTCTTGATGCGAAAGAGCGGAAAAATCACCATTTTATATTTAGGACTTACGCAAGATGTGACTGAAAACCTTATTCTTGCGTAGGGGTAATTCATGAATTACCCCTACTTTCGTTCCCTTTTGCGTAAGTCCTAAAAAAATATCATGCAAGCATACAAACTCAAAGGAAAAATTGATCAATCTGGTAACTTGCTGATTACCGAACCCCTGAATTTACCCCCTGGAAACGTGGAAATTGTAGTTTGGGCAGCCACAGATACCCTTGATCATACCACAACCAGTGAACTTATAGATTAAAATAGAATTATCAAAGCTAGAATTTACTTAATTTAGGAGGTTCCATGATGACTTTACAGGAAATTATTAATTCTATCGAAAATTTACCCACAGAAGATCGAGAGTATTTATTTAACTTTCTGCAAAAACAACGAATTAATCAAAAACGAACTGAAATTTTAACTAATGCAGAAGAACTAAAACAGGCTTTTAAAAATGGTACAGCAAAGAGAGGAACTGTTGATGATTTGATTGCTGATTTACTAGGAGATGATGATGGAAGTTGTTTGGAGTAGTGGATTTAAAAGGTCTTTCAAGAAGATTACAAAGAAAAATCCAGAATTAAAAAATCAAATTATTAATGTATTAAGGATTTTGGCTGATGATCCTTTTACACCATCTTTGAATTCTCATAAATTAGGAGGTGAACTAGCAGGTTTATGGTCTTGTTCTGTTGCTTATAACTGTAGAATTATCTTTAACTTCTCCCAAGATGAGTAGTTATTAGAAATGGTTATTTTATTGATAGATATTGGCAGTCATGATGAGGTTTATTAAAATGAATTTGTTCAATATGATATCATATAAAAACAGAGTCTCATAAAAAACATCATGCAAGCATACAAACTCAAAGGAAAAATTGGTCAATCTGGTAACTTAGTGATTACCAAACCCCTGAATTTACCCCCCAGAAACGTGGAAATTGTAGTTTGGGCAGCCACAGATAACCTTTAATATTTAATAGAATTTTCTTGCAGCCATTCTGATATAGTTTCTTGACTTTCTTGTCCGTTTGCTAGTCGTTCCATTATTAAAACAACTTCGGGTTCTGGAACATCTAACGAATATCCATTTAATTCCAGAAAGATAGCCATTACTACGAAAGCTACCCGTTTATTACCATCTATAAAAGCATGATTTTTAGCAAATCCATAACCATAAGCCGCAGCTAAATCAAATATACTGGGTGTAGGTTCACCATAAGCAAGTAAATTTTTTGGTCTATCTAAACTAGCGAAAAACAAATTGTTATCTCGCACACCTGCAAGACCACCATGCTGTATTAATTGGTCTTCATGTATAGCTTTAACAATTATTTCATCTAACCAGAAAATTCCATTCATTTCCCTAACTCATGAAGTGCATTTCTGTATTTTGTGCTGACTTTTCTGTAAGCCTCCATTGCTTTTTCAAAATCAGGATTACCAGCAGTTATAATAATACCTGTTGGTGTTTCAGTGACAAATACACTGTCTCCTTCTTGAACTTTAAGTTTTTCCAGAGCTTCTTGAGGTAATGTTATAGCCAAGGAATTTCCAACTCTACTAATTTTTAAGGTGTACATTCAGTTAATAACCTCCAATTCAGTCAATTTGAGATAATAATATAAAAACTAGAGTCTCATGAAAAACATCATGCAAGCATACAAACTCAAAGGAAAAATTGATCAATCTGGTAACTTAGTAATTACCGAACCCCTGAATTTACCCCCCAGAAAAGGGGAAATTGTAGTTTGGGCAGCTACAGATACCCTTGATCATACCACAACCCTAACCACTGAATCAGCACCAGAAACACCAAAAAGACCAACTAAAATCAAGGTTTTGCAAAACTGGTTTGAGAAAACCCAACCTGCACCTCCTGATTTTGATCCAGATCAAGCTAAATGGGAATATTTAAAGGAGAAACATAACCTGTGAAAATCTTGCTTGATACCAACATAATTATAGATAGTGTAAACTTAAAGAGTTCACCCACTGCCAAAATTCTATGACTCGCTGGTTTAATATTGCCGGTCCCTGTAAGGACGATATCCACTATATGTTATCTCCCACAGTACGATTACCAGATTTAGAGGAGCTAATTGAACAAGAAAGTTATTTTGTCCTACACGCACCACGACAAACGGGGAAAACCACCACTATGTTATCCCTAGCAAAACAACTTACCGACACCGGAAATTATGCCGCAGTCATGGTATCAGTGGAAGTAGGAAGTGCATTTAATCATGATCCTACTGCCGCAGAATTGGCAATTTTAGGGGCATGGTATAATACAATAAATATCCGCTTACCTAAAGAATTGCAACCAGCTGCTAAACAATGGCAACAGAAAGAACCAGGAAATAGAATTAAGGCTTTTTTACAAAGTTGGGCAACATCTTTAAATCGTCCCATAGTATTATTTATAGATGAAATTGACTCTTTACAAGACCAAACATTAATATCAGTTTTACGACAGTTAAGAGATGGTTTTCCTAATCGTCCAGAAAATTTTCCGACCTCTGTAGGATTAATTGGTTTACGAGATGTGAGAGATTATAAAGTAACATCTGGTGGTAGTGATAGATTAAATACATCCAGTCCTTTTAATATAAAAGTTGCTTCTCTGACTATGCGAAATTTTAATCTTGCAGAAGTGGGAGAATTATATCAACAACATACAGCAGCAACTGGACAAATTTTCACACCAGAAGCTATAGAAACAGCTTATGATTTAACCCAAGGACAACCTTGGCTAGTCAATGCCTTAGCTAAAGAAATTGTAGAAAAAATGGTAAAAGATAGAAATATCGCTATTACCAAAGAACATATTTTAACAGCCAAAGAAATATTAATTAATCGTCAGGATACTCATTTAGATAGTTTAGCGGAAAAACTCAGAGAAAAACGAGTTAAAAACATTATTGAACCAATTTTAGCAGGGCAAACCTTACCCGATACCCTAGCAGATGATAGGCAATATTTAATAGATTTAGGATTATTACGACGTGATCCGATGGGGGGATTAGTTATTTCTAACCCCATTTATCGTGAAGTAATTCCCCGCGTTTTAGTACAAGGAACTCAGGACAGTTTACCTTTAATTAGTCCTAGTTGGTTGACAGCAAAAGGTGAATTAAATATAGATGCTTTATTAACAGCATTTCTCAAGTTTTGGCGACAGCATGGAGAACCATTATTAAGTAGTGCTGCTTACCATGAAATCGCCCCACATATAGTATTAATGGCTTTTTTACATCGTGTGGTTAATGGTGGGGGAGTTTTAGAAAGGGAATATGCAATTGGTAGCGATAGAATGGATTTATGTTTGCAGTATAAAAATGT
>SFBL01000092.1 GCA_007095785.1 Microcystis aeruginosa Ma_SC_T_19800800_S464 | reverse complement strand
GCAAACTATTCTAGCACGCTAAGAATTGAGTTGTCAATCGTGCTTCGCTATTTCTATGCTGGTCGGCTTTTCATCTCCGAGGTAAAACCGAGAGCCTTCAAGCCGACATTTCAGGTAAAAAGAGCGGAAGTTAGGGAACCGGTTTCTCTTTGGGGGGTTGGTTTTGGAGAGATTGCTGAAGTTCTTGCCAGCGAGTTTCTGCCAGTTGTTTTTGTGCCTGCACTTCTCGGTCATTGGAACGATAACGAAGTGATTCTTGATAAGCTTGAATCGCTCGCTCGTATTGACCGAGTTTAAACCAACTATTGCCTAAACTTTTCCATGTTTCGGGGTTATCTTTTTGTCTTTGAATCGCCTGTTGATAGGCATTTATAGCTTGGTAATTGTCGCCTAAACGATACCAAGCGTTACCAATACCGATAAAAACTTCGGCTTTTTGGGAAGAAATGCGGCGAGCTTTTTCGTAGGATGCGATCGCTTCTTGAAATCTTTCCATTTGATGAAGTAATGCCCCTTGATTTAACCAAGCTTGATAATAATTAGAATTGGCTTGAGTTGCTTGAGTAAATGCCTCCAAAGCTTCTGGTTTGCGACCTAATTTTTGCAGAATAATCCCTTGACTATAGTGAGCTTGGGAAAATTGGGGATTAAATTGTCCAGCTTTGCTATAACTTTCTAAGGCATCATTAATTTTATTTAATTGATACAAACTATTACCTTTTTGATACCAAATTAAGGCATTATCTGACTCGATCGCTAGAGCCTGATCGTAGGCTTTAACTGCCCCTTCATAATCCTCAAGATTTTGTAATGACCAGCCTTTTTTATACCATGTTTTGGCATCATTTTGTTGAAAAGTTAACAATTTGTCAAGAGCTTTTTGGGCGGCGGAATATTGTTGCAGTTCTAGATAGATATCGGCCTTACCTTGCCAAGCTTGACTAGCGGCAGGATTAAGAGATAAGACCCGCTCAAAACTTTCCAAAGCCTCTTGATTTTTGCCTAATTTATCTAAAGCTTGCCCGCGACCGAGCCAAGCTGGCCAAGCGGAATCTGGGTTAATTTGAATAGCTTTTTCGTAGATAATTAAAGCTTCCGAGTATCTTTGTAAAGCTAATAAAGCATCAGCTTTTCCTTGCAATGCCTCAAGATAATCGGGATTAATTTTTAAGGCTTGATCATAGGAATTGAGGGCATCGGTATAACGTTTGAGTTGATAAAAAGTCTGACCTTGTTGATAGTAACCAAGAGAATTACGAGAGTTTTTCCAATAGTCAAAACCCAAATAAGAACCTGCTATTAAGCCAATTGTCCCACAGACAAATAAGATTTTTGTTAGCCAAGATTTCCCTTGACGAGCAACCTGACCTTGAGGTTTCACCCCATAGGTAGTTTTCGGAGCGAGATGATGAATTTTCTCTAATTTTCTCAGATCGATTAATGCTTCACTGGCACTGGTATAACGCTGACGAAAATCATAGCGGATCATACGCTCGATAACATAACTAAACTCGGCGCTAGTCATGGCCAAATGTTGCCAGAGAATTTCCCCCGTGCGAGCATCCAATGGAATATCTTCGGGATCTTTACCGGTTAAAGCTTGTAATCCAATAATACCAGTGGCATAGATATCGCTACTAAAACGGGGATAACCTTGGGCCTGTTCACTGGGGAAATAACCGGGGGTACCAATAGCGATGGTAGAAACGGTTTTACCTTCTTTAACTACTTGAGTGCTAATTTGTTTGACAGCACCAAAATCAATTAAAACCAATTGATGATCTTGGCGGCGACGAATAAGATTGAAGGGATTAACATCACGATGGATCACCTGTTTCTGATGGACAAATTCGAGAATTGAGAGAATTTCTGTTAATAAAGCCACCACTTTCCCTTCATTTTGCCTATAGACAGCGGCAGTAATTTCTGTGGCTAAATCTTCTCCTTCAATGTATTCTTGCACGAGGAAAAATTGCCCATTTTCCTCAAAATAGGCAAATAAACGGGGAATATGCCGATGAATGCCCAATTCTTGCAGGATTTTCGCCTCGGTTTCAAAGAGTCGTCTAGCGATGGCTACAGTTTCGGCATCCCGACACTGGGGTTTAAATTGTTTGATCACACAGCGATTTTGATTGGGCAACTGGCGATCGCAGGCCAAGAAAGTCTGTCCGAATCCCCCTTTTCCCAATTGACGGATAATCTGGTAGCGATGACTAAGGATTTTTCCGGCAGTGAGTTCCATAGACGATGGCAATCCAAGGTTTTTTACTATTCTAGGCTTTTCGACTCTCTTTTGCGGTCGATGGACAAAGTGCAGAAATTCTGCCATTCTACTTTTTTCCCTATAGAGAGGGAAAAAATTCCCTGTGGAGGGGACTGACATGACAGACAGAAAAAAATAATCTAGAAACAGAGAAAGTTCACTGTTGTTTTTTGAGAGGATAACCGCTATGTCTATGAATCCTGTTACTAGAGCCAGCACAGCTTTACTGATTACCCTGCTCATGGGTTCCATGTCCGGTACTTTTCCCGTCCTCGCTCAAAGTAATGTTAATCGGCAAAGTCTCATCGCTCAACAAATCTCAATTCCGGCGGGAACAGTTATTCCCTTAAATTACGAGAAAGCCGATAAAATTTTAGTTTCTAAAACTGATGTTATTCCTCTGACTTTAACCGTAGCCAGAGATATTCGTAACCGGAATGGGAGTGTGGTGATTGCAGCGGGAAGTGAAGTCAAGGGTACTTTAGAAGCGGTGGGCCGAGGTGTGCGGTTTATTGCCGAGGAAATTCGCCTCGATGGGGGTAATCGCACTATTCCCCTCAATGCTAGTTCGCGATTAATTACTACCACTGAAACGGTGCGTAAAGGGGCAAAAACTCAAGATATCTTAGGGGGAACCGTCGCCGGTGCGGGGGCAGCCACAGCGATCGCTGCTCTCACGGGCGATCGCAAGATTGAAGTTCTCGATGTCTTAGCTGGGGCAGCCGTGGGAACCCTTGCAGGATGGGGTTTACCGGCGGCGGGAATTGTCGGTGGTAGTTCCGTGCAGTTATACTCTGTTAACCCCGATCGAGATTTAAATATTACCCTGCAATCGCCCCTAGTGATCAGAGATTAGTAAACGGCAAACCATGACCAAATCCGCCAGCAGACGGATTTGGTGGCAACTCATTGGTTATTTCTGGATTTAACCAGAGCGATCGATTTGTTAGATTTTTAATAGTCGGTCTGTCAACCGATAGATAGAAACAGTTAAAACATCAGAATCAGAGATCAAAGTATGAAACTTCCTACAGGGTTACGGCGCACTATTACCCACGCTTTGGCAACTTTTCTAGGAATTATGCTCGGTTTTAGCAGTTTAGCGGCGGTAAATGCTCAAAATCTGCCCAGCGTTGCCGCCGATGTGGCCAGAATTACCCCAGAGATGACGGCGGAAAGTTTTGTCGCTAAGGCAGTGGCGCGCACGGGTGCGGCAGTGGTGCGAATTGACACCGAAGCGATCATTACTCGTCCCAATAGCCCCTTTTTTGATGATCCTTTTTTTCAGGAGTTTTTTGGGGAACAGTTTCGTGTCCCGACACAGCAGCGAGTGGCGGGCCAGGGATCGGGTTTTATTATCGATGGCAGTGGTTTAATCTTAACTAATGCCCATGTGGTCGATAATGCCGATAAGGTAACGGTGACATTAAAAGATGGTCGTAGCTTTAAAGGAGAAGTACGCGGTACTGATGAGATCACTGATTTAGCCGTGGTGAAAATTAATCCCCAAGGGGAAAAATTACCTGTAGCCGTCCTCGGCAATTCCGCATCCATACAAGTGGGGGACTGGGCGATCGCAGTAGGCAATCCCGTCGGTCTAGATAATACGGTAACTTTAGGAATTATTAGCACGATCGGGCGCTCGGCGGCTAAGGCGGGTATTCCCGATAAACGCATTGATTTTATCCAAACCGATGCCGCTATTAACCCGGGCAATTCCGGCGGTCCTTTACTCAACGCCCAAGGGGAAGTCATCGGCATCAATACGGCGATTCGTGCCGATGCCATGGGGATCGGTTTTGCCATTCCCATCGACCGGGCCAAGCAGTTACAAGCGACCCTAGAATCAGGTCAAAAGGTGGCCCATCCCTATATCGGTGTGCAGATGGTTAATCTAACTCCCGATTTAGCCCGGGCTAATAATCAAAACCCCAATTCTGCCATGATCGTCCCAGAAGTGTCGGGAATTTTGGTGGTGAAAGTCCTACCCAATACCCCCGCCGAAAAAGCCGGGATCCGTCGCGGGGATGTGATTGTCAAAGCTAATAATCAACCGGTTAGCGATGGCGGTGAGTTACAGGAAATGGTGGAAAAAACCGGGATCGGTCAATCTTTACCCCTCAGCATCAGAAGGGGCGAAAGGGCGATCGATCTCACCGTAATCACCGCCCAAATGTCGAATCAGTAATCGGCAGTCAGTGATCAGTTATCAGATGTGAGTTTTCATGCCTTGATTGAGCAGCGACGAAAATCTTTTCAGGACTCGTAGCGCCGATAAAGCCGCTGCAACTTGTCATCGAAAATTTTGGGTCTGAAACCCCGTCGTTCTACGACGGCTTTACTGTTAAATATTAACACATTTACGAAATATATGCTAAAATGCTCCCCATGGAAAAAGCCTATTGGTTTCGATTTTACCCCACACCCGAACAAGAGTCGCTATTGCGGCGCACCTTGGGCTGTGTAAGATTAGTTTACAATAAAGCTCTCCACGAACGAACACAAGCATGGTATGAAAGACAAGAAAGAGTAGGATATGCTCAAACTTCTTCAATGCTAACTGATTGGAAAAAACAAGAAGAATTAGACTTTCTCAATGAAGTAAGCTGTGTACCTTTACAACAAGGGTTAAGACATTTACAAACAGCTTTTACTAACTTCTTCGCTGGTCGTACTAAGTATCCTAACTTTAAGAAAAAACATCAAGGAGGAAGTGCCGAATTTACCAAATCTGCTTTTAAGTTCAAAGACAAACAAATCTATTTAGCTAAATGCACAGAACC
>SFBL01000091.1 GCA_007095785.1 Microcystis aeruginosa Ma_SC_T_19800800_S464 | reverse complement strand
TTTGGACGGGAATGACTTTACTGATTTCGTTTTCGGCGAAGGTAATGGTAATGGGATTGTGGTTAAAATCGTTGTTAATTGAACTAGCGGCGCAAGCGCAACCTTTGGCGGTTCCATCGGTAAAGGTAAGGGTGGCTGTAACTGTTCCTGTGAGGTTTCCGCTACGGATAACGATAATTTCAGTGATGGCGGTTCCGTCTTCTTTGACTATGTAGTTGGCGGTGTTGAAGTTGAGTTGGGTTTGAGTGTTTGTCGAGGAAGGAATGAGGTCTAGGGTGGGGATTGTCAGGGGAATATCCGCAGCGGTGGTGGTAATGTTCAAGATGGGATGGGTTTGTTTCCAGCCTGTTTGTACGACTTGTGCGACGTTATAATTACCAGGACGAAGGTTATTGAAGGTATAGTCACCGTTGGCGTTAGTTTGAGTTGAGGTTTCTCCGGTGTCGAGTTGGTTGTTGTTGTTGGTGTCTAAGTAAACTGTCCATCCTGATAAACTGGGTTCGTTGTTATTAACGGCATTGCCATCAATATCGTTCCAAACTGTCCCTTTGATTTCAGCGTCGTTGTCTTGAATACTGACATTAACTGTCCCAATAGTTAACCCGTTGTAATTGGTATCGATGCTGCTGATATTGTGGGTAATGGTAGCAGTTTGATTCCCTTCTGTTAGGGTGTCATCAACGGCGGTAATGGTGACGGTTTGAGGAGTATTCCAGTTAGTAGGAGTGAAGGTAAAGGTAGTTGAATTGAGGGTGATTTGACTGTCACCAGTTAGGGTAATGGTAACGTCGTTGGTGGGTTGGGTTTTGAGGACAAGGGAATAGGTGTCAGTGTTACCACCTTCGGTGATGGTTGTGTTTCCTCCGGTTTGGGTTAAGGTAATTCCAGGTGTGGGAGGGGAAGTAATGATAAAGTTGGTGGTTTTGGCTGCGTCTCCGCTGTTTCCGGCGTTGTCTTGTATGGTGGTTGCGTCAACTTTTAGGTTGTAGATTCCTGGGGTATTGGTTAAGTCTCCTAAGCCATTAATGCGGTAGGTTGTACCTGAGAGATATTCAACGGTTACGGTATTGGGTAGGGTGAGGGTGACACCATCACGGGTGAGGGTAATATCACTTTTATCGAAGGTATTTAGGTCAATTTGTTCGGAGAATTGAACGTCAATACTGTTAATTGCGTTGGCGCTTGAGGTGGGGACGTTGAGGAATTGGGTAAGGACTGGTTGGCTGATGTCTGCGAAGAGACTGAGGGTTGTATTACTGGTGTTTCCTGCTGCATCTTGTAGGCGGATTTCTACATCTCTTGCACCAGGTGAGGGAAGTGGTAAACTACCACTAAATTCGCTTCCGGTTACGGTTGCTTGTTGTAAGAGAGCATTAGTAGTTTTGTCGTAGAAGAAGACTTTTAATCCGGTTTCTCCTAATTCACCACTAATGGTGGGATTGGTGGTATCAATTCGGGTTTGTCCCGATGCTGTTAGCGGTTGTAGGGTTGCAATGTTTGCACTCTGAATATTTATCCCTGAAGGGGTGAGGGGATTTGTGACTGTAATGTTAGTAGGAATTGTGGGTGCGATGGTATCCATTATCCAGGTTTCGGACTGGGTTCCACTTCCTGAATTACCAGATAAGTCTTGGATTCCACTACCGTTAACTGTCAGGTTGTAAGTTCCATCGGTGGCGGTTAATCCACTTAATCCATTGATGCGATAGGTGGTGTCATTGATGGCGGTGATGGTGACGGTATTGTTAATTAAATTAGTTCCACTATTGCGGGTGAGACTAATATCTTGCCAAGTGAAGGTACTGAGGTCAATTTTCTCGGAGAAGGTGACGGTTAAAGAGGGAACTGGTTGATTGCGAGGATTGATGAGAAGATTGACAATATCGGTGACGGTGGGAGGCGTTGTATCTGCATTCCCGGTGGCGGTTTTTGTCCAGCTTTCGCTGAGTAAACCTGTCCCGAATTTACCGCTGCTATCCTGTATTCCTGTGGCGTTAACGGTGAGATTATATTCTCCGTCGTTGTTGGTTAGGGGGTTTAATCCGCTGATTTGATAACGGGTGGGAGAGAGGGAAACAATGGTGACGGTGGAGTTGATTAAGTTTGTGCCATTGTTGAGAGTTAAGCTTAAGTCATTATAGTCGAAACTACTGGCTTTAATAGCTTCAGAAAAGTCAACGGTAATGGCGTTAACAGCCGTAGAGATAGGGTCTGGACTAACATCAATAATATCGGTGATGCTCGGACCGCCAGGGGTATAAACAACCGTGTAGGTTTTCGTTCCTCCTGTGGCGTTATTGTCAAGAAAATGTAAGATATTTTCATAAATTGGACGACCTGTCGCAGGGAAAGTTCGGTCAGTTGTCCAAATATTATCTAACCCAATTTCTGTACCATCAGACCGCAAGATTTTAACGATATCGTATTGACTGTCACTGGGTTCATCTAAGCGGAAGTAAGTCCAGCCATTTTCGACGGTGGCGCTAATTTGAACGGTTAAATCATTGAGGGTTGGGGGTGCGTCAAGGGTGGCGTTTTTGACGGCTTTGACGGGTGCTGTTCCCCCACTGCTGAAGTAGATTATATCGGGGGTAAATTGTGCGTCAAAGGTTTCGTTAACGAGGAAGTCGGGTAGGTTGTCGGGGTTAGAATGATTGACTTGGACTGTGTGAATTAATTCGTGGATTTTGACTTCTTTGATGAGGGAGAGTTCGGCTTTACCAAGGCTGTTAATATGCTCAAAGGTGGCTTTGTAGTCGATGAATTTTCCTTGTAGGCTGGATTTTAGTAACCAGTCAGCGACGGCGGTTTTTCCGGCTTTGATGTCGCCAAAGTTGACGGTTAGGGAGGGGGTTACGCCTTGTCCGTTGACTTCGGAACCGATGATTTGGAAGTCTATTAATAAGCCTTTTTCGTTTTCGACGATTTTCGGTTGACCGGAGGTGATTTTGAGGTTTTTTGCGTCTCCCTTTCCTTCATTTTTGATGAGGACAGCGAGGGAGTAGGGGACGGATGTTTCAACAATGTCGTCGGTGAAGGGGTCATCGGCGAAGACATCTCGTTGGTGGAAGTAGTCTAAATAAAGTTCTGCTTGGGGATAGACGGTGATGGGACTGGATAGTAAGGGAACAGTAATAGTTTTGCCGTTTTCGAGGTATGAGAGAGTACCACCAATGTTGTATTGAGTGGGGGTTTCTGGCGCGGCTAAATTAGTAGGGATGAAGGTCCATTTGGCGCTACCTATTCCTTCATTTTGGGGTGTGTCGGGGTCGTTTCCGGTTAAGATTCCTGTTCCGTCAACGGCGGTTATGTTGCTAAGAATGGGGTCAGTAATGCCAAATTTATCGTTGACAATGTTGCCGTTTTGGTCTTTGATTTGGAGGATAACGGAGAGGTTGGTTAGGTTGGTGGGGTTGCCGTTTTCTATTTCTAAATTACCAAGGAAGGCAGCGCGGGTCATTACTGCTTCTTGGTCGATTTTGATTTTGACTTTGGCGCAAACTCCGCTACTATCACCTTCTAAAGCTTTTTGTAGTTCCGTAAAACTCGCTTCTATTTCTTCTCCTAGATCTGCAAAACCTTTTGCTAAACTTGAATTGTTAGCTTCACTCGCTTCATTTACTGCCTTTTCCCAAAGGTCTAAAGCAATAAAATCAGCACTTTCTCCTTGTGGCACATCTGCTAAATCAAAAATTCCTGCATTCCAATAATCTATACTACGATTCCATCGATCTAAAAACTTGTTAACATCAGTTCCAGTTATTGGTTCAGGTAATGGGAGTGCTAGTAATTCTTGCCTTTGAGTTTCTGAAATTTGAAGACTTTCCCCATTAGTTCCCTCAGCTTTTGCTAAGAATGCTTCTAACCAATCCCCCAAAGTTTCGGACTCTTCGCCTTCTAACCAAATTTTATCACCAAAAGGTAATGCAAAAACATCATTAATCTTCTCAAAACGCGTTGCTTGCTCTTCTAAATCTTCAAGATTAAATGGCTTATCATAATTTTCAGAAATACCTAACTGTGAAGCTAGAGAAAGCGTACTAGAAGACGACAAGTCATCACAAGCAGTGATAAGGTTTTTAAAGCATTTATATATATACTGTGGAGTTTTAATTTTTTTCTTAACAAACCCTTTCAGACAACCAAAAAAGCTAGACGGTGGTGGAGTAGGAACGGTTCTACTCGTATCTATTAAATCTTCAGTAGAATTTATTCCGCTTGAAATATTTCTCAGAATTGGTACACATTTAATGATTTCTTTAATCCCAACAAGATCAAGAACGCATTTAATTACTGCCTGTTTTAGTTTTTCATTACAAGGATCACAGTCAGAAGAAGTTACTTCAAAATCTGGAATAACTATCCCCGTAACGGGTCCACCACCACTAGGTCCATTAGAACCACCAAAACTAGGATAGGGGAAAGGAAGTGGATTTAAGCAATTTCCTTCAACATTAAGAACAGGAATAGGAATTGCACGCTTAATTTTTTCCCCACCACATTCATAGTCATAACTCAATCCCCATGAAATCGAGCAAGGTACTTGAGGTGTGGAAGATGTGCTAATTTCACTACCACTACTAGGTAAAGTGTCAAAGTCCGCAATACGGGTAATTCTTACGGGGATGGTAATCGAACTTTTAGCCGATAAAATATCAACGTTATTAATTAATGGCTCAATCTTATAGAAAGGATGTTCAGGTAAACTTAAGGCAATGTCATTCGCTGCAATTAAGCCATGATTAGTCACTTTCATGTCAATTTGCATCACTTGACCAACAGTTTGCAAGTCGCCTAAGTCAATTGAGGTCGGTTCGATAACTACTGTCGGAATAGGGACGTTGGTTTCAAAGGTTGATTCAATGGTAATGGTATATCGATCTTCAATTTCTGTCGGCGTTACTGTCCAAGTATATTTAACTGTTTGTCTTGACAAAAATGCCTGAATATCTTCCGTTTCTCCTGCACCAATATAAATATTCTGCTCATAAGTATCATGATTATCCGCAGTAATCCGCAGTTTATAATACCCCTCCGCTAAATCAGTTTTAGACAATATCCCATCGGCATCTTTTTCTGAGGAAATAACGGTTCCTGTAAAGGGATCTAATAGGGTAATTGTCGCATTTTCTAGCCTGGGTGAACCTTCCGCAAAGAAGAATAATTCATCAACAACACTAATATTAAGATTCCCTTTCGCTTCCGAAATCGCACGGAAATTAAAGGGTAAGCTTAAGGATGCTTCATCCCCAGAAATAACGACATTTCCGTTATAAACTGTCAACTCTTGCGTTGTTGACGGTTGTAATAGTAAGGATACTTTCGTTGATTGACCAGGATTTAAAGACGGTAAAGTAACCGCAGAAGCAGACTTTAACCAAGACGCTTCAGGAAGCAGAATATTTAATTGTCCTGACGCAACTTCACCTTGATTACTCACCGTAAACTCGATTATTGTTTGACCTCCCCGCAACATCGAAGCTTGTAAGCTGCTGGTATCCGCAACTAAACGGGGTAACAGTCGCGCCACATCTACTCGTATTGGTAGATTCGCTGTAACTCCTTCAGTGGTACTTAATCCCAGACCAAAATTGTAATAACTCCATTTATCATCAGGGACATTGATACTGTAATTGACCGTGATTTCTTCATTACCACCTAAGCTAGTCTTCTCTGGAGTAACATTAACTGTCCAATCACTCGGTGCACCATTGACAGTAGCAGTTAATCCTGATAATCCCACATTACTCAGGTTTTGTAATTTAACTGACCCATTAAAGGTAGTTCCTTCGGTAATCCGTTGGGAAACCTGGGTTAAGAATTGGTCATTTTGTTCAAACCGCATTCCTAAGAGAGTAAAACTATCTTCGGGGGTGCTATCTTCACTCGCAAATCCAGGGAAATAAGCATTGATATTATAAGTTCCTGCTTCTCCTGTTAAGGGAGTAAATTGACGAACAAAATTACCATTTCCATCGGTAAACGCATCAAACTCTCGGATATTTCCTTTGTTTTCTACCCGAACTTTGACAAATTCATAAGCTACAGGAGAATTATTACTATTACTTAATGCTTGTCCCCGTAAAGTAACAGGATTACCCGCAATCGCAGTTTCTGTATCAGTATAAACCGTACCACGATAAGCCGGTGTTACTGTCACTGGGGTAATCGTTGTATTATTGTTTTCCCCAATTGTTACCCCCTCATTAACAGTATTTCCGTTATCTGTCACCCCAATTAAATAATATTGTCCGGGATTACGGGGAGCAAAATAGGTGACTGTACGATTATAGGAGGTTCCGGGTAATAGATTGGCTGGATTTTCTGTACTTCCTAAGCCAAATTCCCCTAATAAGGTGTCATTAGCATCTAGCTTATTATCGGTTGATAAATAAATTCTGTCTTTCCAACTTCCCGTCGCAGCGATAATCCCGTTGTTAGCAACTGTGTAGGTAAATTGGGATTGTTTAGTTGTATAAGTTGGGGAGATTCCTTGTAATTGAGTGACGACTAAATCGGGAACATTAATATCTGTGATTTCTAAGCTATCACTCCCACTATTTAATCCTGTTGCTGAAGCGGTAATCGTTACCGTTTGGCTTCCATCATTGATTCCGTCACTAATTCCGGTAATAGTGAAAGTGGCTGAAGTTTGTCCCGCAGCAATTGTCACTGTATTGGGAACAGTTGCTTCGGTGGTATTACTGGAATTGAGGGTAACAATTAAGTCGCTGCTGGTATTGGTATTACGGGTAAGGGTTGCTGTTGCGGTTCCTGTTTCTGAGATAACACTGACAGGGGGACAAGAAGGCTGAAATCCATATATCATAAGCTGCTCCTATCCCTAATTCTTTCGTTAGCTTTTTGCCTAGAATCGCTAGATCTATTTCTAGCGAGAGAAGCCAGAAGCCTTTGTTGGCAAGTTTTCTAGCTCGCTTGTCCCCCTGTCAGGAGATAACATCTTTGTCAATAACGACTTTTAAACTGGGACTTTCGTTATCAATGATATTAATATTAGTGGTTGCGTTTCCTGTATCGGTTGCTAAGTTTGTCCCTGTATAGGTGGGTTTGGCGGTGATGGTAACTGTTTGATTTCCGTCTAAAGCAGTATCGTCAATTGCTGATATTTCAAAGGTAGCAGAAGCTTGTCCTGCTGCGATGGTAACGCTTGTGGGTACAGTTGCTTCAGTGGTGTCACTGCTGCTGAGTTGGACAACTAAGGGGGTTGAAGTGATGACATTGCGGGTGACAGTCGCGATCGCTTTTCCGCCATTTTCGTTAATATTATTAGAGTCGAGAGTTAGGCTGAGGCTAACTGCATCATTGTCGATTACTGCTAGGGTATCTGAACCACTGACAAATCCTTGGGATGTAGCAATAATTGTATAGTTTTTCGGTAGTTCAATTAAGGTATCATCAACTGCGTTCAGGTTAAAGTTAACTGAATTTGCACCTGCTGGAATAGTCACAGTATTAGGTACAGTAATTTGACTATTTTCACTATTAACTAAGGTGACTGTTAATGGGTCTGTGGTGTCGGTATTGCGGGTAATAGTTCCCTGAATGGTGTTTCCTTCGGTGACTTGTTCCCCACTAATAGTAAGGGTTAAGGTG
This sequence comes from Microcystis aeruginosa Ma_SC_T_19800800_S464, assembly GCA_007095785.1. Lineage (GTDB taxonomy): Bacteria > Cyanobacteriota > Cyanobacteriia > Cyanobacteriales > Microcystaceae > Microcystis > Microcystis aeruginosa_E. The sequence continues at coordinate 302 of SFBL01000091.1, read as the reverse complement.
GGTTTAAAGTCGTTGTCAATAATATTGACAATTGCGCTGTTTTGTGATCCGATTGTTACGCCGTTGCTGGGATTAGATAGACTCAGATTGATGGTTTCAGTAGTTTCTAAAACACTGTCATCAATGATGGGAATATTGACGGTTTTCGCTGTTTCCCCATTGGCGAAGTTAACTGTAATTGGTGTGTTATTGTAGTCACTTGGTGCGGTTGCTGTACCATTAGTTAGGTTAATTCTGACACTAACTGCGCCATCACTTCCATTGGTACGGGTCAAAGTTACAGCAGTAACCGGAGTTCCATT
>SFBL01000090.1 GCA_007095785.1 Microcystis aeruginosa Ma_SC_T_19800800_S464 | reverse complement strand
TAAATTTGACTACAGCTATCGTATTGGAATTTTTTGGGATGGCGAAGTTATCGAAATTCTCAAAATAGAGAGTCGAGAAGGATTTTACAAAAATTTCCCGTAGAAATTTAGACGATCGCAGTAACTTGACAATTGGCCAAAAAGCAGTTACAATGTTTGTATCGTGATCGGCTATCGAACTTAGGTTGGCACGCAGTAACCCACAATGAGGTGATCATTTCCCATAGTTGGGTTGCGTTCCTTAACCCAACCTACCAAACTACCGATAGGGAATATCTGAGGAAAAAAGTCTTTCTCGAAACTAAGATCAATATTCTTTAACACTCGAAAGTCAGGAACCTGAACCCGTAGTAACCGCATTGTTAAAACTCCTGTAATCCTATCCTCTTGCTCATCTGCTTATTGTAGCTCACAGGGAAAAGTGAAACAATCTCTTATCCCGCGTTTCTACACCTATCCAATATCTGGCGATCACTTGTCTTTTCTACTGGTCAAATTCCAGCAGATTTTTTCCCAAAAAACCCTTGACAAATCCCCGCACTTGACAGATACTTATATATAGAATGGGAATCCGTGCCTGCCTACAGACCCTCTTTTTTCAGGTCAGATAAGCGTCAAAAAAATAAAAACCTGATAACCGATCCCTAACTACCTATAAGCTTTTCAACCAATCACTAATCAACTGGTTAACCTCTGTGGGAATTTCATCGTGGGGACAATGACCAGCAGTTAGATAATATTCTGTCAGAGAAGGATAGTATTGACGGAATTTGGCCCCGCGTTCCCTAGTATTCATCCAAGGATCCCCCTCACCCCATAACATCAACAGGGGACAACTTAACTTTTGCAGGAGAATATCCACATTTTCCCCCCGGGGAGATTTAAACACAGAAGCAAAAACTTTGGCTGCTCCCGCATCCAGGGAAGGACGACGGATATCTTCTATTAACTGCTCGGTAATGGCACTGCGATCGAGATATACTTTCTCTAGGGTTTTGCGGATAGTTTTGGGTTGACGGGTATAGAGAAATAAGAGATAACTGGCCCAGGGTTGCAGCAAGATCGATCGCAGTAATTTTTGTGCTAAATTAGGCTGACGATTGCTTTCTGTATCGCTAAAGGGACCGGCACTATTGAGGAGAATTAATCCCCGAACATTCTCAGAGTGATTAGCAGCCACACAGAGAGAAGCGTAACCCCCCAGAGAATTACCCGCTAAAACCGTCGGTTGGCCCACAACTTCCTTGATAAAATCATTTAATTGTTGCTGCCAAAGACTGCCACTATAGACAAGATCCGGTTTAGCTGATCTACCAAATCCTAACAGATCGATCGCCCATACCTCCCATTCTGAGGCTAAACCTTGCAGATTTTTTCGCCAATGGTCGGTAGAAGCGCCAAAACCGTGGACTAATAGTAAAGGGGGTTTTCCCGCGACTCTAGTACCCGCTTGCACATAGTGTATCGAATTTCCTTGCCATTGCCAATTTTGCTTTGTCGTCAGAGCAGCTGTATTCATCGGCTGTTTTGTTAAGTAATGTTAATAATTCTTAGTCTAACCGATTGAGAAACTGGAGACAAAGCTAGAGATTTTTGACCAAACCTCTTGACTGAAAACGGGACTTGACATATACTCATATATATAATGGGAATCCGTGCCTGCCTGCGAACCCTTCATTTTTGGGCAAATAACCCTAAAAAATACTCTCAAAAAAATCTTGAGCGAACCCATAACCCAGAGAATTACTCCTGAATCACTGGGACAGTTTTTTCCTAATTCCGATAACAGCTATGAAGATTTTGACGATTTTACGGGGATTAATCGACGAAAATCCCTTAAGTCAGGCGGAGCTAGAAGATTTACTAGAGATCGAATCCTTAAATTTTAGGGAGACTAACCCTCTCATCCTACAGGAAAGGGCGGAACTATTAACGATTCTCTGGCCGCGAGTCTGGCAAAAATGTCAGGAGTTAGGGATAAATCAGCCAAATCAGATTTTGATCAGCTGTTGGCGCTTCTGGATTCCCTGGGCGCTAGAGCTACGCAGCCACGCAAAACCGTTGATTCAAGGCATTTTGGCTCCCCAAGGCACGGGAAAGACCACATTAACATCCATAATGTCGATTATTTTAGCCTATTTTGATTTAAAAGTAAATAATCTCTCTTTAGATGATATTTATAAGACCTATAATGAGCGAATAAAATTGCGTCAAAAGGATAAAAGATTGCGCTGGCGTGGTCCACCGGGTACTCATGATATAGCATTAGGAATTAAAGTTTTAGAACAGGTTTGTCAGCAGGAAAGTCGGATTTTAATCCCGCGGTTTGACAAGTCACTGTATCAAGGACAAGGAGATAGAATTGCACCGGAACAAGTGGAGGGAGTCGATATTCTTTTTTTTGAGGGTTGGTTTGTGGGCATGAATCCAGTCGAGGAAACAGTCTTTGATCATGCCCCCGATCCGATTAATAGCGAAGAAGACCGACAATTCGCTAGGGATAATAATCAAAGATTGCGAGAATATCTACCCCTCTGGTCAAAAATCGATCGCTTACTGATTCTTTATCCCCTTGACTACCGTTACAGTTTACAATGGCGACAGGCGGCCGAAACAAAAGGAGGTATGACCCCATCAGAAATCGAGGAATTTGTCAAGTATTTTTGGAAAAGTTTACATCCGCAATTATTTCTACCACCCCTGCTCAAACAAGCAGAGCTAGTGGTAGAAATTAATCAGGATCATAGTCTGGGAAAAATCAGTTATCAGTGAGTAGTAATCAGTAATCAGTGAAAAGAAAGCCCCGAACTGGTCACTTAACAGACTGAAAACTCCCATCTGATAACTCCCATCCGATAACTGATAACTGGTGACTGATAACTGATAACTGGTAACTGATAACTGATAAAGCTTATGATTGAAGTGGAACATCTGAGTAAAATTTATGGTTCGACCACGGCAATTAGTGACGTGGATTTTACCGTAGAAAAAGGAGAAATACTCGGTTTCTTGGGACCCAATGGAGCCGGAAAAACCACCACTATGAGGATTTTATCTGGTTATATTCCTGCCACAACAGGAACAGCAAGGATAGCAGGATACGATGTACATCAACAATCCTTAGAAGTGCGTCGTCGCATTGGTTATCTTCCCGAAAATCCCCCCTTGTATCCAGAGATGACCGTAGAAAGTTTTCTGGATTTTGTCGCACGGATAAAAGGTATCTCATCGGGGAATAGAAAAGCGCGGGTAGATTTAGTTTTAAGCAAATGTCAGTTACTAGAAAAAAGAAAAGTTATTATCCGCAAGTTATCCAAAGGTTATAAACAGCGTGTGGGAATTGCCCAAGCGATCGTACATGATCCACCGGTAATTATTTTAGATGAACCGACAGTAGGATTGGATCCGAAACAGATTATCGAGGTGAGAAATCTGATTAAAAGTTTAGCGGGAGAACATACAATTATTCTCTCCACTCATATTTTACCAGAAGTGAGTATTACCTGCGATCGAGCGACAATTATTAATCGGGGTCGCATCGTGGCCAATAATATTACTACCGCTACCCCTGCTGGTTCCAGTTATGAAATTGAGATCGAAGGTGATAGGGATTCCCTGTTAGAAATCCTGCAACAAATGCCGCAAGTCGAGCAAGCAGCAAAAGTCAGCGATAACCTGCTCAAAATTGTTGGTCAAGCGGGAACAAACCTAGGGGCAGAACTTGCTAGAATAGTTGTCAACAATGGTTATAACCTATTAGAAATGCGTCGCACCCGTAAAACCCTAGAAGATATCTTTCTGGAAGTAATCGGCAGCGGGGAAAGTAACCAGCAAGAGGAGAGACATGATCAATAATATCTGGGCGATTTTTCGCAAGGAATTTCAAAGCTATTTTACCGCCGCCAATGCCTATATCATTATGGGGATATTTTGGTTAGTAGCAGGATTTTTCTTTAACTCCCTTCTCTACGGCATTATTCTCGATATTGGTATCCAAGAACAATCGGGATTTCTGGTAGCCAGAGATACGGTGTCTGAATTTATGACCACTTTCATCGGCATTATTTTATCCTCCTTATTGTTGGTAATTTTGCCGGCCCTGTCTATGGGATTATACGCAGAGGAAAAAAAACAGGGAACCCTAGAACTTTTAGCCACTTCCCCCCTGACTAATTGGAGTATAGCCATCGGTAAATTATTGGGAGTGCTGGCCTTTTTTACCGTGATGATTACCCCCTTTTGGATTTATGAAATAGTAGTTTTTAGTGCCGCAGTTCCCCCGGTGAATATAGCCAGTATTTTACTAGCTCATCTAGGATTAATTTTACTAGCAGCGGCCATCCTAGCCATCGGGATGTTTATATCTTCCCTCACCAATAGTTCTATCCTTGCTTACATCATCACCTTTATCACCATCTTATTTATCTGGATACTGGATGTCATTGCTAACAATGCCGAAACCTTCTTTCGAGATCGCATTGGAGGAGAAGTGGGAGAACAGATCGGATTTTTCCTGAAAGAATTGCTCTCCCATCTATCTTGGTATCAACCCTTTAACAATTTCGTGCGGGGAATTTTTGACAGTAGTAGTTTAGTCATCCTCCTCAGTTATATTCTGCTGGGAATCTTCCTAACTACTCAAGCGATCGAAGCGGACCGTTATCAAAGAAACTAACTATGAGATCCTGGCAAAAATACAGTAAATTTCTCTATATACCCGCCCTCTTTCTGGGTAGTGCCGGCTTAACCGTGGGGTTAATCTCCAGTCAATGGTCATCCCTGTCTCTGGGATTATTAATTGCCGGGGCTATTTTGTTTCTAGGGTGGCTGTTGTTATTAGTAATCACTTCCAAAGAATTTTGGCAAAAAAGAAGTACCCGCACCGGCACTCAAACCCTCATTACTACTATTATTGTCCTCAGCGTTATCGGTTTAATTAACTTTCTTGCCCTCCGTTATCCCTATCGAGTTGATTTAACCGAAAACCAAATCTTTAGTTTATCCCCCCAAACCGAAAGACTATTAACCAATCTGTCAAAACCCGTCAAAGTCTGGATTTTTTCAACCCGGGGAATCAGTGGCAACGAAGAGGAACTTTTAGCTAATTATCAACGCAAAAATCCCCAATTTCAGTACGAGATAGTTAACCAGGAGAAAAAACCCAATATTGTCCAAGAATTTAAAAAACTAGCTGATAATAATCTGTCTAGAGTCTATCTACAGTATGGTGACAAAAAACAACCCCTAAAAACTATTAGTGAAGAGGAAAGTCTCACCGAAGCGAAACTGAGTAACGCCATCGAAACAGCTAAAACCAATCGCACTTTAACCGCTTATTTTCTGCAAGGTCATGGAGAAAATGCCATCAAAGAACCTCAAGGTGGATTAGTGCAAGCAGTCAATAGTTTAGAAGCAAAAGGTTATCAAGTAGAACCACTTAATCTAGTGGAACGTTCCACCATTCCCAATAATGCCGATGTCATTATTATTGCCAGTCCCAAAAGAAAAATATTTCCCCAGGAAGTCACCGCGTTAAAAAACTATCTTGAGCAAGGGGGCAAAATTTTATTAATGATTGACCCCCAAACCGAAACTGGATTAGAACCCTTATTAACCCCTTGGGGTGTGAAACTAGATAATCGAATTATTATTGATGCTTCCGGTGCTGGGGAAATTATCGGTTTAGGTCCGGCTAGTCCCATTATTACCAATTACGGTAATCATCCCATTACTCGCGATTTTGCCAACGGTATTTCTATCTTTCCCTTTGCTCGTCCCATCGCTACCGTTCCCATCGAAGGAATTGAAGCCGTATCTTTAATGATTACTAATGATAAAATGTGGGCTGAGAGTGATTTAAATGATCAGAATCTCCAGTTTAACCCTGAAAAAGATTTAGCTGGCCCCTTTGATTTAGGAGTTGCTCTGACGGGAAAAAAAGGTAAATTAATCGTGATTGGTAATGCCAGCTTTGCCAGCGATGGACTATTTGAACAACAGTTAAATGGAGATATATTTTTAAATTCTGTGCAGTGGTTAGCCAGTGGTGAAACAGCCACCTTATCTATCCGGGCTAAGGAACCAGAAAATAGAAGAATTAATTTAAATCCCCTGCAAGCTAACGCTATTTTTTGGATAGGGATGGTAGTGATGCCTTTAGTGGGATTTACCCTAGCTGGATTGACTTGGTGGCAACGTCGTTAATCGAGTTAGAATCTAGAAAAATCATCTATCTTATTTACCCTAACTGCCATGACCACAACCCAAACTATCCCCCAATTGTTGACTTTTGATGACTATATTAATCAATATCCCGATGATGGACAACAATACGAATTAATCGCAGGAAAATTATTGGCCATGATGCGACCGATCGGAAAACACGAAGAAATTGGCGGTTTTATAAGAATGGAGTTAGGATTGGAGATTAGAAGACGGCAATTGCCCTATTTTATCCCCAATACTGCCGCAGTAAAACCCCTTCGACCCCATACAGGTTATCTACCCGATATTATTGTCTTAGACAGAGAAAATCTAGTTAATGATCCCTATTGGGAAACCGCTTCCTCAATTTCTCTGGCAACATCAGCTAAATTAATTATTGAAATTGTCAGTTCCAATTGGCGAGATGATTATCTGAAAAAATTCGACGACTACGAACAATTAGGAATTGCCGAATATTGGATTATCGATTATTTAGCTAAAGGTTCGGCCCGATATATCGGCAGCCCCAAAGAACCCACCATTTCTATCTATCAATTAATCGATGGAGAATATCAAGGTAATTTATTTAAACAGGATCAACGTCTTATTTCAGGGATTTTTCCAGAGTTAAACCTCACTGCTAATCAAATTTTTCGTGCTAGAGCTTAAAGAAAAACCCGTATTTTTAGATTAATTACTATTTTCCACCGTGGGAAGAGGAGAAGGTGATAAAACAGGAGGAGCGATCGGTTCAATTTTATCCTCATTAACCGGGGGATTAATCACCTCTGGAACAGGAGAAGGAGAAGGAGAAGGAGAAGGGGAAGGAGAAGGAAGGGGAGAAACTTGAGGACTTGGCTCTGTTTCAGGAAGGGGAACAGGAATAGGAATTACTTCTTCTGGGGTGGGACTAGGAGTTAATTCTGGAGTCGCTTCTGGACTAGGAATCACCTCTGGGGTAGGAGTCGGGGATGGGGTAGGAGTCGGGGAATAAATGGGAGTCCGTTGACGAGAAGGTCGTCGTATAGGGGGAAAATCTTGGGAGGGAGGAGGAATGATTTCAGGACTAGGAGAAGGTTCAGCGGTTGGTGATGGTTTAATTTCCTCATTTTTGGGTAAAAGAGCCATAAATCCCCGATATCCTAGGGCAAAAGCCCCAATTGTCACCGCAAAAATCAAAAAAATTGACAGCCAAGGATTCTTTTTTTCCCCAGAATTGGGTTTAATAACCACAGTGGGGGAGACGGTTGGTTTTGGGGGTGTAGAGGACTTTAATCGGGGACTATGGGGAGAAACCGCGATAGTCGGTTGGGTGGACAAATCCGGGGATATTTCTCCTAAAGCTGCCAACATTTCCCTAGCAGTAGCAAACCGATCGCGGGGATGAAAACGGATCGCTCGATCGATTACCATAGCTAAATTAGGATTAACATTTTCTGCCTCCTGTCGCCAGAGAATTTCCCCCGTACGCGAGTCAGTTTCTAGATATTGGGGAGTTTTTCCCGTTAATAAAAAAATCGCCGTTAAGCCTAGGCTGTAAAGGTCACTAGAAAAGACTGGTCTCCCGGCAGCCTGTTCCGAAGCCATATAACCAGGGGTGCCAAGGGCGATCGAATAGGCACTTTTTCCCGTAGGATCGAGTAAGGTGGCGACTGCTTCTTTCATTACCCCAAAATCGATTAAAACGGGCAAATTATCACTATTTCTTAAGATAATATTATCGGGTTTCACATCCCGGTGAATAATGCGGCGACTGTGAATAAAATCAAGAACAGGCAGTAAATTCTCCAAAATCGTCCGCACTGCTGAGGAAGATAAATTTCCCTGTCGTTGCTGTTTTTGGGTTAGTGTCTCCCCTTCAATCCATTCCTGCACCAGATAGAAATGATTATCTTGGGCAAAATAACCGTATAAACGGGGTATTTGGCGATTTTGCTCTCCCAATTCCTCTAAAACGCTTGCTTCTTTCTGAAAACGTTCTTTTAACCATTCTGGCATCCCCTCACTTTGAATAGCCGGCTGCAATTTTTTAATCACACAGCGCCGTTGAGAAGGCATATTCGTATCGATAGCGATATAAGTTTCCCCAAATCCCCCCCTAGCAAGGGTACTAACAATTTGGTAGCGATTGTTTAAAAGCACTAGATTCATTACCCTGAGAGTGCAAGCGTGGTCATAAATTGTTCCTAGACTAACATTCTTTCGTTAAGGAAAAAGTCAAGGGAAAAACTAGAGTCAAGTCTAAGGAATCCAGCGACGGATTTTCGTCCACAAAGGTGCATTATCTTGACTACTCATCTCCTGAAAACTTTGATAACAATCGTAGGCGCGATTAAGATGGGCAGTCACTTCGGTAGCATTGGGATGGGAATTGCGATCGGGATGCCAATAACACAAGAGAGTTTTATAATTATTTTCAATCCGGCTAGTCTTGCTCAAAGGAGTAATCCCCAAAACTCGCCACCAAACGGGATTAGGCGACTCCATAATCATCACGGCCAAGGAACGAGGGGAAGGATAGAGAATTTGGGCGATTAATGACCAATCTGCTCCATAACACCGCCGATAAACCGCTTTTACTCGCTCTTTTCCCAGCTTTTCACAAGCTTGTAGATGCCATTGACGAAAATCTTTCCGCATCTGCTGATGAGTTCGCAAATCTCGCCGGGCAAATCTGCCCTCAGCTAGTTTATTGGCCCCGATAGTGTTAAAGTTACCATTAGCGATCGCTTTTAGATCCCAGTAAAGATGATAAAAAGGATCTTGACCCAAGGCGAGACTTTCCAGAATTTCCTTAGCGTAACCTCTAGCCGGATTTAATTGCAATAATTCCCGTAATTCCCGACAAAACTGCTCATTTTCGGGCATACCGCACCATTGCCAATAGTTAATATCTGGTTTTGCCAGAGACTGCCTATATATACTACGCCAAACTTGCGGAACAGTACAGGCGATCGGTGTAGCCAAGGGAGTAGCCAGGGGAAAAAATTGACCCTTTAAAGAACTTTCGGGAGCATCTTCTAGCAAACAAGCAAGATGATAGGCGGGATGACTACGGGGCTTTTTTTGGGGGCTAATAAACCAAAAAGCCGTTAAAATGAGAATTAAGTACAAGAGGAGAGAAAGAATTTGCTCCGTCATCGCAACTTTTAGTTAGTCTGCTCAGTTACCCGAAAAATTATAATTGGTGCTATGGTCGCTGAAAAGTTCTTTGTATCTCGGCTGATTGTCAGGAATCCACAAAACGGGTTGATATGCCGAAAGTTTCCCCATATCCTTACTCTGGTTATTCAGAAAGTTTCTGTATAATTAATAGTTAGATGGCTTAGGTTATAGGTTGGGGCATACTTGAAAAGTGTCGGTTCGAGTTCAAAAATTAAAGTGATCAGCGCACCTGGAGCAATATGCTGCAATCAGAATCAAAAATTGCACTGCTAATTGATGCAGACAACGCCCCTGCATCAAAAATTGAGGCGATCGTCTCTGAAATTGCCAACTATGGAGTTGCCAATATTCGTAAGGCTTACGGAAACTGGAAAAGTCCTGCGCTGAAAGCCTGGGAGGAGTGTTTGCATGAATACGCTATTCGCCCCGTCCAACAGTTCGACTATACGAAGGGCAAAAATGCTACCGATGCTGCAATGATTATTGATGCAATGGATTTGCTGTATACACAACAGTTGGATGCTTTTGCAATCGTGTCGAGTGATTGTGACTTTACTCCTTTAGTGATGAGAATTTTGACAAATGGCTTAAAAGTCTATGGATTTGGCGAGAAGAAAACGCCATTGCCTTTTGTTTATGCGTGTTCAACATTTTTATACCTAGAAACTATTGATCAAGCAGTAAATTCTGAGGAGACTTCCAAAGTTTCTGCAAGTGTTAAGAAAACTGGTAAAGAGTTGAAGCAAGACACCAAATTAACAGCAATTCTCATTTTGAAAAAAAATCAGATAAAATTCTCTTATTTAAATAGAGAACTTGTGTAGAAGCATTATTTTTTGACAGATAATTATTATCCAACGCTGGAGATAGACAGG
>SFBL01000009.1 GCA_007095785.1 Microcystis aeruginosa Ma_SC_T_19800800_S464 | reverse complement strand
TTTAGCTAATTTGGTTAAATTTTTACGCCGCAAATTTACAATTTTCTCTTATTTTAAAATAATCTCAACTTTTAACTTCCAAATTAGGTTCTTTCCTCAGTTTGTGAGAAATGCGGGTTTAGCTGTGTGGCGACCCCTGGCGGGTTATGCTGCGGGTTTATTGCTGAAATCTTTAGTGGACAAGTCCCATCAGTGGTGGTATTTCCTAGAGCATCCTGAAGTCTCTCCCGATAATAACCGAGCCGAGCGTTCTCTGCGTTTGGGAGTAACTAAGCGCAAGATAGCTGGTGGTTCTCGCTCCTTGGGTGGCTTTGTCGATACTACTCGTTTGTTGACCGTGATTCAGTCTTGTCGCGCCCAGGGTCGTTCGGTTTTAACTTTCTTTCGTCAGGCTTTGGCCTCTGTCCATCACCCCTTGAATACGGTTGTCTCTCTTATCCCTACTGCTGATTTTTCTCTCTTTGTCAACCCCTAGACCTGAATATTTACAAAGGATTTTGGCTCTTCTCGTTTCTGTGTGGAAGGAGGAAGAATAGGGGTAATTTTCCAGAAATATATTCTTCAAAGCCTTGCCTAGCAAGACTACTAAAAATAATAAGCACTGATTATCACACAAAGTCGAGAAGAGCCGGATTTTTACCGGCATAAATGTAAGGGGGGGCGCGGATACTTGGCTAAATGCTCGAAAATTTTATTTAGATCAAGTTTCTATTCTGCAATTCCAAAGGGTTTCTACTACTTACGAGTTATTGTTAAGGATTCCTTACTGGATTCGTCAGATAAGTTTTGTCGTCTTGGAATATACCGGACCTATTATCGACTCATCTGAGCAAAAGCTCGATCTAATCTTGGAGAGATTGCCTGATTTATCATGATTCCACTCACTTTATTGGCTGTTGTTTGTCCTTTATTGATTTTAGAATGTCACAGAAAAATAAAATTGCGTTACTTTTTGTCGGCGCGGGATTATTAAGCGGAATTGTCTTAAGTTATCATCTTCCCCCCGAAAAATTAACTATAGCTCTGACTGGCCCGACTGCTGTAGTGGGCGCTGGACTAGCGCAATGGAATAATAGGGATGATTGAGACAATGACTCAGACATAAATTAACTGGAAAAATCCTACTCAAAAAATCTCTAAATATTTTTCTGTAGGAGAAGTAACGAAAGGAGATGCGCGCCGGATTCCTCAATCGGGTGGTGATATCGAGCGCAATATTTTAAAGCTCGCGCTCGAACTAGACAAAATTCGCGAGGAGTGGGGAGATCCAATTGTCGTTACTTCTTGGTATCGCCCCCCCGAAGTTAACCGCGCCGTGGGTGGGTCGCCGAATTCTCAGCATCTCTACGCGCGCGCGGTTGATATTCGCCCAAATAGCCTGGCGTCTTTGATTAAATTTCAAGCTTGGCTTGATCAACATTGGTTCGGAGCTTTGGGCTACGGAGCAAAAAAAGGATTTGTTCATCTCGATAGGAGAAATGCCAAAGGTTGGCGCTCCGGTGGTCAAAAAGGACCACGATGGAATTATTAGGGTCGTTGTCACTTCCAATTAATCAATCGCCATTAAAGCGATTGATTTTTTTCTAGGGGTATCTTTTGACTGTTTACTGTTTACTGTTTACTGATCACTGAAAAAGGCGGGATCGGCCGGGATCGAACCGGCGGCCTAGTGCTTAGGAGGCACTCGCTCTATCCAACTGAGCCACGACCCCAATTTTTTCCCTAACCATGATAAGACATCCACGGCTAAACTGTTGATTGCCGTGGATTATTTAGGGGTTTTTTTTGGGAGGGTAATCTCGACTAATCGGCTAAAAAACACCTCGATACCCAGCTACTTTCTGTTTTATGGCCGCAACCTTGGCAGTATGTTAATTTTATTTGCCCTTGAGGGCTTTTTGAAAATTCTTGCGGTAGGCGGGATTAACAGCCAACAGAAGCGGCCAGAACAGTGTTAGAGCTAAACGATTGGGTAAACTGGAACTAAAGTTAGTGCTTCTGTACCCATTCCAGAATTTCCAACCACCGACACCATAAACAATTATTAAGATAAAAATAACGAGTCTCATGCCATCTCATCCTTGAATTTAGACAATTCACATTTCTCATTTTAAGCTTGGGTTTTGCCGACTTGGGAAAAGAAAATATTGTCCTGAATCGGGGGGACGGTGTTAGAATGCCGGTTAGGGACTAGCTCGATCGAGATAGGAAAACTAAAGCCAGAATTTGAAAAAAATATTTAAAAACGGCGAAAACATAGCCTTGGGAGGAAGTTATGCGAGCGGTACTAATGGCAGGTGGTTCAGGGACAAGATTACGTCCGCTTACTTGTGATCTTCCCAAACCGATGGTTCCGATTCTCAACCGTCCGATCGCCGAACATATTATCAATTTACTACGAAAGCATGACATTACCGAAATTATCACCACCCTGCACTATCTCCCCGATGTCATGCGCGACTACTTTCAAGACGGCAGCGACTTTGGGGTAAAAATCACCTACGCTGTGGAGGAGGATCAACCCCTAGGCACCGCAGGATGTGTGAAAAATATCGCCGAATGGTTAGATGATACCTTTCTGGTGATTAGTGGCGATAGTATCACCGATTTTGACCTGCAAAAAGCGATCGCATTCCATAAAAGCAAAAACTCGAAAGCAACCCTCGTCCTGACGCGGGTTGCCAATCCGATCGAGTTTGGGGTAGTGATTACCGACAAAGAAGGCAGAATTCGCCGTTTTATCGAAAAACCATCCACCAGCGAGATTTTTTCCGATACTGTTAACACCGGAACCTATATTCTCGAACCAGAAGTCCTCGATTATCTCCCCTACAAAGAAGAAGCCGACTTTTCTAAAGATTTGTTTCCGCTGCTGCTGCAAAGGGGCGAACCTATGTATGGTTATGTGGCCGATGGTTATTGGTGCGATGTCGGTCATCTGGAGGCCTACCGAGAAGCGCAATACGATGCTTTATCCGGCAAAGTTAACCTAGAATTTCCCTATCGAGAAAAATCCCCCGGGGTCTGGGTCGGCACTAATACCTATATCGATCCTAGCGCCCAGATCGAGGCCCCGGCCATGATCGGCAATCATTGCCGCATTGGTGCAAATGTTCTGATCGAGAGGGGTTCGGTTATCGGCGATAATGTCACCATCGGTGCTGGTTCCGATCTGAAACGTCCCATCCTCTGGAATGGTGTGGTGATCGGGGATGAGGTCAATTTAGCCGCTTGTACGATCGCTAGGGGAACTAGAATCGATCGACGGGCCCAGGTACACGAAGGTGCGGTGATCGGACAATTATCGATCGTCGGGGAAGAAGCGCAGATCAACTCCGGGGTCAGAGTCTGGCCGAGTAAACAGATCGAATCGGGAGCCATCCTCAATATTAACCTGATTTGGGGAAATACTGCCCATAAAAACCTCTTTGGTCAACGAGGAGTATCGGGACTTGCTAACATCGATATCACGCCCGAATTCGCCGTTAAACTGGGGGCAGCCTACGGTTCCATCCTAAAACCGGGGTCAACGGTAATCGTCTCCCGGGATCAACGCAGTGTCTCGCGCATGGTCAGTCGATCGCTGATTGCCGGTTTAATGTCCGTGGGGGTGAATATCCAAAACCTACAAGCGAATGCTTTACCGATTTCGCGGACTTTAGTGTCAAAATTAAACGTAGTCGGTGGCATTCACGTTCGTATCCATCCCGATCGCCCGGATTTTCTCTTAATCGAGTTTTTAGACGAAAAAGGGATTAATGTTTCCAAAGCGAGGGAAAAGAAAATCGAAGGGGCCTATTTCAAGGAAGATCTGCGACGGGTGGGAATGCAGGAAATCGGCAGTATGTCCTATCCGGCTGATATTCTCGATAATTACCGCAAAACCTTTGAAACTCAGCTAAATGTGGAGGCTATTCGCAATAGTAGTTCCAAAATCGTCATTGATTACGCCTACGGAGTCTCAGGGGCAATTTTACCAGAATTACTGGCTAAATTTGGCTGTGATGCCGTGGTTCTCAATGCCAGTTTACGTCAGAATGCCCTTTCCATGCAGGAAAGAGAGTTACTAATCCATCAATTGGGCCATGTGGTGGAGGCCCTGAAAGCGAACTTAGGGGTACAAGTTTCGGCCAACGGGGAACAATTAGTCCTCGTCGATGAGAGTGGTTTATCGATTCGCGGGGAACAATTAACTGCTCTAATGGTGAATACAATTCTGACCGCCCATCCTCGCGGTACAGTGGTAGTGCCAGTTCATGCTTCTAGTGCCGTGGAACAGATCGCACGTCGTCACGATGGCCGGGTGGTGCGGACAAAAGCCAGTCCTAGCGCTTTAATGGAAGGATGTCAAACTAATCCTAACGTGGTTTTAGGAGGATCTGGGCAAACTGGCTTTATTTTTCCGCAATTACATCCCGGTTTTGATGCTATGTTCAGCGTGGCCAAACTTTTGGAGATGTTAACCATTCAGGAACGTTCTCTAGCTCAGGTGCGGGCCGAGTTACCACGCATTTACAATAAGAATACGGCGGTGCGTTGTCCTTGGAAAGTAAAGGGATCTTTGATGCGCTATCTGGTGGAAATTCACGCTACCGATAATCTAGAGTTAATCGATGGAGTCAAGGTGATTAATCCCCTTAATGATGACTGGGTATTGATTTTACCCGATGCCGGAGAACCTTTAGTGCATATCTACGCTAACAGTGAGCAGCGGGAATGGGTCGATCGGACAATTAAAGAATATCGTCATCGTGTGCAGCATTTCGTCGAACATTACCAGGGCGAAATAGTGATGATTTAAGATTTTTTGCTCTATTAGCCCCGAAACTTGACTATGATGACTTTTTTGACCTAAAAAGTGTCCTAGCCCTGTAGATGCTCATTTTTCCCGTAAAAGCAAGGCGATTCGATCGGCCGCCGCCTCACCGGTGCGGATCGCTCCCTCAAAAAATCCTGGCCAGCGATCGGCCATTTCCGTTCCGGCCCAGTGAATCGGTCCAACGGGAGTAAAAAGAGCCTCGCCGAAACTTGTCCAGACTCCGGGGGGCATAAAAGCGGCATAGGCGCCACCAGTCCAAGGATCCCCGGGCCAATCCACCTCATCGTAACTGATCGGGAAAAGGGCCTCTTGACCGAAATAAATAGCTAAATCCGAGAGGACGGCGGCACGACGCGCCGGACTACTCATCGAGCGCCAACGAATATAGCGATCGCCAACTAGGAAGGTGGCGATTACCCCGACGCCGGTTTCGGGATCGGAACTATCAGCACAGAGTTCTAACCATTGACAATTCCCTTGGGCAACTCCCGCTAGTCCCTGTTTTCGCCAGAAAGGTTGCTCATAGGAAATCAGGATTTTAGCGCAGCATCCCATCGGTACTCGTTGGGTTAGTTGTTCTCGCTGGGGTGGCAGCGGGGGATTATAAATAATGCGGCCGGCAAGATGGGGTGGCATGGCAATGATGGCAAATTTGGCCGTAAAAGTGTTCTGAGTGGTTTCTATGGTGACGCCGGCCGAGTCATAATTAAGGCGAACAACCGGTTCCCCCAGTCGAATTCGCTCTCCTAATTCCGCCGCGATCTTGTCGGGAATTTGTCCCGCTCCGCCATGGATCAGTTCGGCTTCTGGATGTTCAGCTTGAGCGGCGCAATTTTGTCCCCAAAGAACGTGCAGCAGTGAGACTTGCTGGGGTTCGGCCGGCCCGAGAAAACCCACTGCACGCACCATATAAGCAAAATACCATTGACCAAAATCTGTGCTGGTGTTTTCTTCAATCCACTGGGCAAAAGTTTTACTGTCTAGTTTTTTGGTGTAATCGTTGCTTTGAGGATAACCGGAAGGTAGGGTTTTAGCTAGTTCTTGAAAACGCGCCCATGCTGACATCGCATCTTGCCATTCTGCCGCGCCGATATCGGGTACTTCTCCCTCGTGGAAACCTTGAAAAAAACCATTGAATTCATAGCGTTTGTTGTTGAACACTAGGACGGTTTTTCCCTGATTGGGAGAGGGAAAACGACGTATTTTATACTCATCAAGGAGGGCTAAAAAACGCTCTTGGGTTGGGCCCACCCACTGACCACCTCGATCGATCCACTGTCCGGAGGGGAGATATTGACCAGACATTCTACCACCGTAACGATTTCGCGCTTCGATCACCAGAACTTGATGACCTTGCCTCTGGAGATTCCGCGCGGCGACTAATCCTGCTAATCCCGCCCCGACAACGATACAATCATAGTTAGTCCACTGGAGATTTGTCATGATTTTAGCCCCACAGAATATTTTATAATTAACAATTATTATTTTCCCCGATTTTTCCCTCAGTTTCTCTATCCATTGGCTCTTTTGATTAAATTATCTGCTGCCATCAATGTTTGATCTTCTTAGCGATCGCTTAAGCCAACACCTAGAACAAATTGTCCGAGAAAGAAACCCCTTTTTCTCTAGTCAAGGACATTTTTATGTGCGAGAATACCTGCGGCAAGAGTTAGGCAATTGGGGAAAGGTTGAATCACACTTTTTCCCTTTTCAGGGAAAAGTTTACGAAAATTTAATCTTGGATTTGCCTAATAATAGTCAAAAACCCCCGATTTTAATTGGCGCTCATTATGACACGGTGCCGGGGTCGCCAGGGGCCGACGATAACGCCACGGGATTAGCGGTATTATTAGAATTAGCTAGGTTTTTTGGGGAGAATCAGACTAATTATCCAATTCGTTTAATTGCCTTTGATCTAGAAGAATACGGATTACTGGGGAGCATTGCATATTCGGAAAAATTAAAACAAACTAAGCAGGATTTAAGGTTAATGTTATCCTTAGAAATGCTCGGTTACTGTGATAAAAATCCCCATTCTCAAAAATATCCAGCTTTTCTAGAATATTTTTATCCCAATACTGGGGATTTTATCGCTTTGATTGGCAATCTCAAAACCCGCGAGGATTTAAAGTTTCTCAGTCGAGTCCTGCGAGATAATCAGACTCCCTGCGAATGGTTGCCGGTAATTTTTGGAGGTTATATCGTCCCCGATACTCGACGCAGCGATCATTCTCCTTTTTGGAGTCGCGGTTATTCGGCAATTATGGTGACAGATACTGCTAATATGCGTAATCCCTATTATCATAGTTATCGGGATACAATCGCTACTTTAGACTTAAATTTCCTAGCAAGAGTCTGTCAAGGACTTTGTTTGGGATTGCAATCTTTACCGATGAGATAAAAGTTAGCGTGTAGGCTGCGTTACGCTAACGCTAACGCACCAATCCCAGTTAGAAACCCAACATTATTGACGACATTGGTGTGGTTGGGTTTCGCTCAAGCGTCACTAATATTTGACAGACAAGAGTTATTATTGCTCAACCCAACCTACTGCTTAAGTCACTTGTCTTGGCAAAATTAAAGTCTATCCCGTGTTTTTCGATATCGATGTTGTTCTTTCGATCATCTCACTCAAACTGGATTTTTTGTACTTCACCGCCGAACAATTTTTAAAAATTCCCTTGCTGTAACGATCTCTGTTTTCCCATAGCGTTGCAGTATAAGCAAATCATTGTCACCAGTAATGAGATAGCGTGCTTCCCCACTGGTTGCCAGATTTAGGAATTTATTATCGTCTCGATCTCGGCAAATTTCAGTGTGGTGAGTAGGTCTAATCAGCAGCGAAATTTCCAAAATTCTTACTAGCAGTTGTCGGCGCTGCTCCAGTGTAATGTACCTCTCGAACTTTGGGAGAAGAAGTTTTGTGACCAACTCGCCTATGGTTGCGGGACTTTGCAGAATAATAAAGTTATTAATCGCATATTCTACAGCCAAAGCTGGTGTTGTCGTACTGCTTAAGGCGAAGCTTATAAAGACGTTCGTATCGATAACTATGGGTTCACGATTCATCTACTAAAAGCTCTTCCAACTTCTCATCAGTCAATCCCTGACTCTTGGCATAAGCACGAATTTCATTCACCACTTCCATCAAGGCTTGGGTGGTTTCGTCCTGTTCGTTCCCCGTCATCTCATGATTCTCGATTGTGAAATCGACACACGCATGAGCGGACAAGCCTAACTGCTCGATCGCTGTGGGAATCTCGCTAATTTTAACGTTTCGGATCGTTGCTTTCATATTTTCAAAGTAGCACAAATACAAACTTAAAACAACCCTCTCATTACTTTTTGCTCGGTTTCCTTCTTAATCTTGAGTGTAGCGTGTAGGGTGCGTTATCGTTAGCGTAACGCACCAATCCCAGTTAGAAACCCAACATTATTAACGACATTAGTGTGGTTGGGTTTCGCTCAAGCGTCGCTAATAGTAGCATCCTAACATCGGCAACAGATAAACCTCCGTCAACCATCTGTAACCATTGCTGGCGAACAGAATTTCTTTGGACGATCAGTAATGTGGTCAAAACATTTATCATAGGGCGTTGACATATTTTTCCCTCCGAATCAGATATCATCTTAACCGTTCAGAGGGCGTTTGTCAAGCCGCCATTAGTTTTGTAATGGGGATTTATGTCCCGCTCCAAAAACTTTTCGCCTTAAGGCGAGGTTTTAGACTCGATTTTTTCGATAAAAGCAGACCACGGGGGAACTTTTCACAGCACCAAAGCTCTGCAAGAATTATCACTTTAAGCGGTGACATTTTCTGTTTCTGCTGGTTGAATTTCCGGCATTTCTACTTTAATTAAACTCACTTTAGCACGATAAAGTAGTTTTTCCCCATGACGATAGCCCCGATAACGCACTAGAACTGGTGTACCGATTTCTGCCTGACCATCGATCAATTGATGGATTTGCGGATCGTAACTAACATGATCACCGACACTGTGAATTGGTTGCACTCCCCAGCGCTCCAGTAACTGCATAATCGGTTTGACTAAAGAGAGGATTTTGACCGCTGCTAGGTCAGTATTTTTGCGAGCAACGGCCTCGGCCGTGGGCCATTGCACTAACCAAGGTTCGATCGCTTCGATGCTTTGACGTTGAAATTCTGCGGCTAATTCTTCTTTTTGCTTGTCTAATTTTTGCTGTAAATTTTGATACTCTTGTTCGAGGATTTTTAATTCCCCTGAATGATCCTCTGGCTGCATAGTCGGAATTTGAAAATGAGCGAGAAGATCGCTAACTGGCAGCTGCAGCCCATTAGCTAATTTCACCAAAGATTCAGAGGATAATTTGGCGATTAAACCATGGCGAACTCTCTGCAATTGCCAAGAAGATAGACCCGATAACTGACTCAATTCTTCCAGATTTTGACAGCCAATTTCTGCCATTAACTGCTCTAATTTTTGCCGATGATATTTATATAGGGACTCATTCATGGGACTTCTCAGCTTAAGCGATGTGTTTAGCTAAAACGGATTTAGGAGCGCGACGAACTCGACAGAGAATTGTTTCTTTACCGAGACGCTGATGAGCGGCAAAGCGATGGCAACCGGAAAAACCGTAGTAGTTACCATCCACCTCCAAAACATCGATCGGTTCTCGTAATCCCTCCTCAGCGATCGATTGCATCAACTGATTAACTTTTTCGGGATCGGTTTGTCGCGGTAAAGGACGACGAATTTGGGACAGAGGAATGTTTTTAATTTCCATAGTGTCTTCACTATAGCACATTTAGGCTAAACTGAAGATAAGTTAACTCGGTTGCTGATGCACTGGTCCTGCTCACTACTGGCAGTTTTCTGGCCACAGACAAGATTCTATCACCCAATCCTCTCCTTTTCTGACTATGACTATTCCTCCTATCAATGAAAAAATTATCCGGCAAAATAGCACCAATGCTTCCTATCAGCGCGGTCAATATTATTACGATAACGGTGCAGTTATTTCTCTTTGGCAACGGGGGCAAAATCTGCAAGCTTTAGTGAGTGGTAGTGAGGTTAAACCCTATCGAGTTGCTATCGATTTTAACCAAGAAAACCTTGAGAATGTTTCCTGTTCCTGTCCCTACGATTATGAGGGTTGGTGTAAGCATATTGTGGCGGTTTTATTAACCTGTTCTCGTCAACCAGAATTAATTATCAAAAAAGCCTCTTTAGAGGAGTTATTGACACCGATTGATGAAAGTAAATTAAGAAAATTGCTTAATCATTTAGTGGCTAAACACCCAGAAATTATCGAGACAATTGATAAATTTTTATTGCCAGCTACCCCAGTTAATAAAGCGGGAGGGAAGATAACTATTAATGTCAAAGCTTATCGTAATACTGTCCGTAATGAACTGCGGCAATCCCTGCGAGCGATCAAAGAAGATTACTACGAAGAAGATCCAATTTCTGATGAAATTTATGCCCTAGTGGATGAGGCCAAAGATTATTATCAAAAGGGAGAACCCGATAACGCCATCGCTATTTTGGAAGCAATTATTAGCGCCTGTATCGAGGAATGGGATGATTTAGAAGATTACGGTGCTGTCAATGATGATTTAAGTGCTAGAATCGATCGAGTTCTAACGGCAGCAATTTTAAGTAAAGAATTTAATCCCCAAGAAAAGCAAGATTTAAGGGAAAAGATCGAGCAATGGCAGGATGAATGGAGTGCCGATTTTGAGATGAGTTTAGCAGCCTTACAACAGGGATGGGATGATCCAGTTTTAGAGAAGATTTTACGAGGAGAATCGGCTAATTTTTCAGAAATGTGGTCAGGGAATATCCCCGATTATGCCCAAACATTAACTTCTATTCGCTTAGAAATTTTCGAGCAACAGGAAAAAGTTCAGGAGTATTTGAATCTAGCTTTCGCTTCAGGACAAGTGGTAGAATACCTAACTAAGTTAGTCTATCTCGATCGCATTGAGGAAGCGATGGCAGCGGCAAAAAACATGATAACTAAAAACGATGAAGCCTTCTTTTTTGCCAAAGCTTTACGGGATGAATCCGCACCAGAATCCGCTCTCGTAATTGCTAGGGGTGGTCTAAATTTCCCTGGGAATTATTATTATCAATTAGCTCTCTGGACAAGTGAACTAGCGCAATCCTTAGGGGATATAGATACAGCTTTGGCTGCTAGAATTAAGGCATTTCAAGACCAACCTTCCTTTTCCCATTACCAAAAAATAGAGTCTTTAGCGGGGGAAGATTGGCCCGATTTAAAACTAGACTTGTTAGATTACTTGCGCGAGTTTAGCGGTGGACGTTCCACAGAGGCTAAAATCGATATATTTCTCCACGAAAATTTAGTTAGAGATGCAATTAAAGTCGTTTCTGATAATTCCTATCTGCAGTCTCACCTAATTTGGCGGATAATGGATGCGGCTGCTAGCGTAGATCCTAACTGGGTGATCGATCGCGCGCGTCCTCCTGCGGAAAAGATACTGGACGAAAAAAAGGCTGATCGCTACGAAGAAGCGATTAAATGGCTGAAAAAAGCTCGTAATGCCTTTTATATGTCAGGAAGACGGGAAGAATGGCAAACTTATCGGGAAAGTTTAATTAAGGAACACGGACGCAAATCGAAATTTATGGGGTTATTTAAACATCAGGATTTACAATAATTTAAGCTTGTGGCGGTCAGTTATCAGCTAAAATCAGGCTGTTTTTAGCTTGTAGAGCGGGAATTGTCCTAATCTTAGACCTAGTGATATTTTGGGGCAAAGTAGAGTATAATGGAAGGTTGGTCTAAACTTATCCCCAGACTACTTATACTGAATATTCATTGTCAAAAAATATGACTGAAACTATTCGCTTTTTGATGTGTTCTCCCGATCATTACGATGTGGATTATGTGATTAATCCTTGGATGGAGGGCAACATTCACAAATCTTCCCAGGAAAAAGCTAGGCAACAATGGCAGCAGCTTTATCATATTCTCAAAGATCGGGCGCTCGTGGATTTAGTCACACCAGAAAAAGGCTGGCCTGACATGGTTTTTACCGCTAATGCAGGTTTAGTTCTGGAAAAAACTGTCGTTCTCAGTCGCTTTTTACACAAAGAAAGACAGGGAGAAGAACCCTATTTTAAACAGTGGTTTGAAGATAACGGTTTTACGGTTCACGAACTGCCCAAAGATTTACCTTTTGAAGGTGCAGGAGACGCATTATTAGATCGGGAAGGACGTTGGTTATGGGCAGGATATGGCTTCAGAACTGAGTTAGATTCCCACCCTTTAATCGCTAAATGGCTCGATATTGAGGTTTTATCCCTACGTTTAATCGATGAACGTTTCTATCACCTTGATACCTGTTTTTGTCCCCTTAGTGGCGGTTATCTACTCTACTATCCCGATGCTTTTGATGCCTATTCAAATCGGTTAATTGAGTTAAAAATTCCCGAAGAAAAACGCATTATCGTTGAAGAAGCCGATGCGGTTAACTTTGCTTGTAATGCAGTGAATATCGGTCAAGTAATCGTCATGAATAAAATTAGTGACGATTTACAACATAAGTTAGCTGCAAAAGGCTTTGAAGTGGTACAAACTCCCCTGACGGAGTTCTTAAAAGCAGGAGGAGCCGCTAAATGTTTAACCCTGCGTACCACGGAACCCTTAATTCCAGACCATCGCGCTAATGTCACCATTGAAAGTCGCATTCTCCAGTTAGAAGGTCATCTGCTCGATGCGGGAATTATGAATAAAGCTCTCGATGTTGTGGTAGGAAATGGGGGCAGCTTCAAGGTTTTAAACTTCACTTTGGGGATTGAGCGCCAAAGTACCTCCTCAGCAGAAGTGCGCGTTTCTGCACCCTCCCACGAGGTAATGGAGGAGATCATGGTACAATTGATCGACCTCGGTGCGGCCGCTCGTCCCCAAGAAATCTGTGATGTCAATACCGCAGTGGTAGCACAAGATGGGGTCGCTCCCGATGATTTTTATGTCAGCACCATCTATCCCACGGAAGTGCGGGTTAGTTGTGAATGGGTGCGAGTGGAAAATCAACGCATGGATGCAGCCATCGTCGTCACTGAAGGTCCAGAAGGCAAAACGGCCAAATGTACTCTGCTGCGGGATTTAAAAGCTGGCGATCGCGTTATGGTGGGAGTTGAGGGCATCCGTACTATCCGACAGGCGGAATCCAGGGAACAACGCAACAGCACCCAGGAATTTACCTTTATGGGTGCGGGAGTTTCCAGCGAGCGCCGAGTCGAGTTAACCGTGGAGCAGATTGCCTGGGAAATGCGCCAAATTCGCGACCAAGGCGGTAAAGTGGTAGTAACGGCAGGTCCGGTGGTCATTCACACTGGAGGAGCGCAACATCTCTCCCGTTTAATCCGCGATGGTTACGTTCACGCTTTACTGGGGGGAAATGCGATCGCAGTTCACGACATGGAACAGGCGATCATGGGTACTTCTTTAGGGGTAGATATGCAGAAAGGCATCCCGGTGCGCGGTGGCCATCGTCACCACCTCAAGATTATCAACCTCATCCGTCGCCACGGCAGCATTGCCAAAGCTGTATCGGCCGGGGTATTGACAAAAGGCGTAATGTATGAATGCGTCAAAAATAATGTCCCCTTCAGTCTAGCTGGTTCAATTCGCGATGATGGTCCGCTTCCGGATACGGAGATGGATTTAATTAAAGCACAGGAAGAATATTCCCGCTTAATTCAAGGTGCAGACATGATTCTCATGCTCTCTAGTATGCTCCATTCCATCGGTGTGGGCAATATGACACCGGCGGGGGTAAAAATGGTCTGTGTTGATATTAACCCGGCCGTGGTGACAAAATTAAGCGATCGAGGTTCGGTAGAATCGGTGGGTATTGTCACCGATGTGGGTTTATTCCTGAGTCTGTTAACCCAACAGTTGGATAAATTAACCCGTCCCTTGGTAGAAACGGTTTAAAACCGCAAGTAAATCCTCTAGAGACGTTTCTAGAAGCGTCTCTTTTTTAATTATTCCCATAATTGGCGATACTGCCGATCATAGGCTATCAATGAACCTTCTAAAAAACAAAGAAAAAATCCGTTTTATTGACCTCTTTTGCGGTTTGGGAGGATTTCGAGTCGCGATTGCACAAGTTTGTCGCCAAAAAAACTTAGAATCTGATTGTGTTTTTTCCTGTGATATAGATAAAGATGCTCAGGCAATTTATCACGCTAATTTTGGCGACCAACCCCAGGGAGATATTACCGAAATCGCTGCCCTAGACATTCCCAATCATGATATTTTAATGGCGGGATTTCCCTGTCAACCCTTTAGTATTTGTGGCGATTTAAAGGGATTTGAAGATACCAGAGGCACATTATTTTTTGAGATTGCCCGCATTTTAAAAGCCAAACAACCCGCAGCATTTATTCTGGAAAATGTCAAGCAATTGCAGGGACATCAACAGGGAAAAACCTTAGAAGTTATTCTCGATAC
>SFBL01000089.1 GCA_007095785.1 Microcystis aeruginosa Ma_SC_T_19800800_S464 | reverse complement strand
GCATCTCACCTTTGTAACCCCTAAATCAGGTGTTTATGTCAAGCTATTTTGAAAGCCTTGCTAGAAACCAGTTTTATGGATAAGTATAATTACTCACTTGCATAAATGAGATGCTCCCGACCGTAAGTTCCGTGCAGAGCAAGGTATATCCAAGCGAGCGGCGTAAAATTATCATAAAAAGCCATTAAGCCCAATATAATTAGAAAAGTCAGGAATTTATGCCAATTAATCGCGTGTTTTATCTTCATTTTCTTCAAAGTAGAAATCAATCCGATCGAGCCACTGCTAAACAATTATAACTACTAACGTTTCAATCCGGTCGAGGTAGAACCTCTGGAAGTGCGTTGCAAGGGTGTCCCTTGCAACGAGGTACAAATGAAAAGAACCACTTACTGATTAATTTTCCACAAAAGTAAATTTACCATTTTTACCATCGGCATCCATTGTAATTTGTGCCACGGAGAATTTATCCTGAAGGATTTCCCCTTCGGGAGTAAAAGCAATATTTCCCAGGACAGTGACATACTTACCCGCTAAAATTTCCTGATTTAATTGTTGGCGAATTTGTTCGAGGGAAAGTGTACTGAGTTTATTTTTATCATCTACCCGTTTTAATGCCTCGACAAAAACTTGAATTCCCGTAAAAGCTTGAGCGGTAAATTGGGGCGGTGCTTTTTTATTTTCTGCTGTATAAGCGGCGACAAAATCTCGATTAATAGGATTATCTAATTCCGGGTTATAAGCTTGAGCGATGAGAATACCATCACATTGAGCTTGACAAACCGGGAAAATATTAGAAGTATTTAAACCATTGCCCCCAATAATTAACCCCTGATAGCCTAATTGTCGCAACTGTTTGACTAAATTACCCCCGTCAGCAACCAAACCAGAAATAACCACTAAATCCGGTTTAATATTAATAGCGGCAGTGGCTTGGTTTTGAAAATCTGTATCGGTGGTTTGGAATTTCTGCACGGTGACAATATCAAGATTTAAACTCTTTAGGGTTTCTTGAAAAGTTTCCGTTTCCGATTTACTAAAAGCATCATTTTGGGCAAAAAAGACAGCCACTTTTTTAATCTTGGGATCGATTTTTAAAGCGGTTTTAACTGCATTGGGAGCGACCACAGCCACAGGAGCAGACACCCTACCCACATATTCACCGATCTGGGGGATACCTTTAGCCGTGTTAGAGGGGCCCAGAATGGGAACTTTGGCTCGATCGGCGATCGGACTAGCGGCAAAAGCTTGCTGGGACAGAGACGGACCGAGAATACCCACCACCTTATCTTGAGTGATTAGGGTATTAATGGCGTTGATCGCCCCCTGTTCATCCCCGGCCACATCCTGGATAATAACTTTAATCGGTGTTCCATTGACTCCGCCCTTTTCATTAAAATATATTTCAGCCATCTTGACACCGATCACCTGTTCCTGTCCCAATAGGGCGAGATTGCTGGTTTGAGCTAAAGCTGCACCGATGGGAATAGCAGCAGTGGCGGCGTTTTCTGCGGGACTGGGGTTAGTTTGACTGGTGGGAGTGCCGGAATTACAGGCCACCACTAGACCAAAAGTGACTAGGGATAGTATTAAGGGGATTAATAAACGTTTTCTGAGCATCTTAACTCTCCTAGGACTGATATTGTTGATGACACTATTATTTCGCTAATCGGGTTGATTTCAGCGAAATTCTCGACGCGATCGAACCAGATTTTGCTCCCTTAGCGCCCTTTGTTTCTCATAATCTTGTCGATTAACCTCCCCGTCTCACACTAAATCCTGTTTAAAAGGGATAGGAGAGTGGGGTGTAGGGTGTGGGGAGAAGGGAGAAACAATTGATAACTTGAGAGTTAATCACACTATTGAAAACGGATTTGATCTCACCTCCCTTTTCCGAAAACGATTTGCCTTTTCTGGTTCTGTCGCCTAACCTAGTAGTTAGGGAATTTATTATCGCCTTTCCCGTCCACAAACCCCAGCAAGCGAAAACATCCATTTAAGATTATGACTAACCCCGTTATTCACGCCTTTTTCCTCGGACGAGCGATCGCTGAAGTGGTCAGTGAACAGCTAGAAGATGCGTTTACCAACGCTTTAAGCGAATTAGGCAAATTTGATGCCGAACAACGGGAAAACCTGCGGCAATTCGTCGAAGAAGTGCAAATGAGAGCCGATCGAGCCATGGAAAAGGGAGTATATACTGGTACAGACTCCAGTGGTTCCTCCAGTGCCGATGTGCAGGAAAACATCGACGAAATGCGGGCCGAAATCGCCCAATTGCGCTCGGAACTAAAAAACTACCGAAATTAACCAAAAACCCTCTTTTAGTCGCTTTAAAGCCCCAAAAACTGCGTGTCAGCCCTTCTACCCATCCCCGTTACCCCAGAGTTAAACCCAGCAATGCCGGCCCTCCAAGTCGCCAAAAATAGCTATCGTTGGAATCGAGAAAACTATTCCATCAATCGTCGTCGTCTAGATATTTGGCGATTCGTTCTGACTGTACTTTATCAATTCTGGCTCAACGGTAAAAAATGGAGCTATAACGGCGGCTATAGCGAGGAAAAACTGGCCAGCAGACGCAGAAAACAAGCCGCTTGGATTCGGGAAACCATGCTAGAATTGGGTCCCACTTTTATTAAAGTCGGTCAACTGTTCTCCACCAGGGCCGATCTTTTTCCCCTCGAATATGTGGAAGAATTATCGAAACTACAGGATCAGGTTCCCGCATTTACCTACGAACAGGCCAGCAAAATCATCGAGATATCCCTCGGCAAACCCCTCAATCAACTCTTTAAAAGCTTTGATCCCATCCCCCTAGCAGCCGCTAGTTTAGGGCAAGTTCACCGGGCCCAACTGAAGACTGGGGAAGATGTGGTGGTCAAAGTCCAACGGCCCGGATTGAAAAAATTATTTAGTATCGATCTGACCATCCTGAAAAAAATCGCCCAATACTTCCAAAATCATCCCAAATGGGGTAAAGGTCGCGATTGGACGGGTATATATGAAGAATGCTGTAAAATCCTCTGGGAAGAAACCGATTATCTCAACGAAGGTCGTAACGCTGACACTTTTCGCCGTAATTTTCGCGGGGAAGATTGGGTGAAAGTACCGAAAGTCTATTGGCGCTACACCGCTCCCCGGGTTTTAACCCTAGAATATCTCCCCGGTATCAAAATCAGTCATTATGAAGCCCTAGAAGCGGCCGGACTCGATCGCAAATTGTTGGCTAAACTGGGGGCAAAAGCCTATCTAATTCAACTACTCAATAACGGCTTTTTTCACGCAGATCCTCACCCCGGCAATATTGCCGTTGATAGTGATGGCTCCCTAATTTTCTACGATTTCGGCATGATGGGACAAATTAAAACCAACGTGCGCGAAAAATTAATGCAGACTCTCTTGGGAATTGCCCAAAAAGATGCCGATCGCGTGGTCACTTCTCTGGTGGATTTAGGAGCATTAACTGCTAATGGTGATATGGGAGCAGTGCGGCGATCGATCCAGTATATGCTCGATAACTTCATGGATAAACCCTTTGAGGAGCAATCCGTGGCCTCTATCAGCGATGATCTCTATGAAATCGCCTACGATCAGCCTTTTCGCTTTCCCGCTACCTTTACCTTCGTCATGCGAGCATTTTCTACCCTAGAAGGGGTAGGCAAAGGACTCGATCCCGAATTTAACTTTATGGAAGTGGCCCAACCTTTTGCCCTGCAATTAGTAAATGATATGACAGGAAATAATGGCAGTAATATCCTTGATGAGTTAGGACGACAAGCGGCCCAAGTGAGCAGCACCGCCCTGAGTTTACCCCGACGCATCGATGATACGATCGAAAAATTAGAACGGGGTGATATCCGTGTCCGGGTACGTTCCAGCGAATCCGATCGACTTTTGCGGCGATTGGGTATGATTCAAATGGGAACTAACTACACTTTACTGGTCAGTGCTTTGCTGATCTCAGCGACGCTTCTATTTGTCAGTGGTTTTGGTTGGTTAACTTTAGTACCGATGGCGATTTCCCTGCTGCCGGGGATAGCTCTTGTGAGACTTTGGCAGAAAATTCAACGTCAGGATCGCATGATGTAATCGATTGCGGGATAATAAATATTGTGTTAGCAGCAGAAATTTCGATGAACAATCTTTCTTTTGGAGGAATGACCGATCCTGGTGTAGTGCGATCGGTTAATCAGGATAGTTATTATATCGACCCCGAGCGGCGCTTTTTTATCGTTGCTGATGGTATGGGGGGTCATGCGGGGGGCCAGGAAGCTAGTCAAATCGCCACTAAAACTATCCAAGCTCATCTAGAAGAACACTGGAATTCGCCCCTGACTGCTGGGGAATTGCTGCAGGAGGCAATTACCGTCGCTAACGAGAAGATTATCGAAGATCAACTGAAACATCCCGAAAGACAGGACATGGGGACAACCCTAGTCATGGCTATCTTCCGAGATGATGGCTCTTGGTACACCCATATTGGTGATTCCCGTCTCTATCGCTTTCGTGAGCAAAAATTAGAACAGGTGACGGAAGATCATACTTGGATAGCTAGGGCGATAAAAATGGGCGATCTGTCCAAAGAAGATGCGAAAAACCACCCTTGGCGACATATTTTATTTCAATGCCTTGGTCGCCGCGATTTGCCCCCAGTGACGGTGTCTCCCCTCGATCTGCAATCTGGCGATAGTTTGATTCTCTGTAGTGATGGTTTGACAGAAGAAGTGTCCGACGAGGAAATTAGCGATTATTTGCAAACCGGTGCCGATTGTCAGGAAATTGTCGAGAATTTAGTGGCAGCGGCCAAAAAAGCCGGCGGTTCCGATAATATCACCGTGGTCATGGTCAGCTGTTGACTATCTAGGGTTTGCGGCAAAAAGTTTCTCGTGGGGAAGTGGGGAAGTGGGGAGATGGGAATTATGAATTATGAATTATGAATTATGAAGTGGGGAAGTGGGGAAGTGGGGAAGTGGGGAAGTGGGGAAGTGGGGAAGTGGGGAAGTGGGGGAGTGGAGAAGTGGGGAAGTGGGGGAGTGGGGGAATTTCAACTAACACCCTAAAACCCTAAAACCCTAAAACCCTATCACCCTAAAACCCTAACACCCTATCACCCTAAAACCCTATCACCCTATCACCCTAAAACCCTATCACCCTAAAACCCTAAAACCCTAACACCCTAACACCCTAAGACCCTAACACCCCAACACCCTATCTCCTGCCGATCGCTAAACTTGCACTCCTACTCGATCGCTCCCGCTTGTTGTAATAGAGAAACGATCGCCTGATGGTGATTAAATTTAGCTAACATTAAAGCGGTCATTCCCCCTTGATTTTTCTGATTTAAGTTCACTTTTCCCCCGTCTAACAAAACTTTAACCGTGTCGAGACAACCGTGATAACTGGCCCACATTAAAGGGGAAGCACCGCTAAAATCGAGTTTATTGACATCAGCGCCGATATCGATTAACCAGCGCACCAATTGACTATTATTGCCCTCACAAGCTTTCATAAGGACGGTTTTACCATCGGGATAAACGGCGTTGGCATTAGCCCCGTAGTCGAGGAGATAACGGCAGATTTCCGTAAATTGGCGCTGTAGAGCTAAAGTTAACGGTGTTTCTCCCTGCTGAGTTAGGTTAGGGTCGGCTCCCTGTTTTAACAATTCTAAAACGATCGCTTCGTATCCCTGCACCGTGGCGATGAGCAAGGGTGTATCACCAAAATGGTTGCGGTGATTGACAAAAGCGCCGGCTTGTAGTAGGGCCTGGACGATCTCTAAATGTCCTTCGATCGTGGCTAAATGCAAGGCCGTTTCCCCAGCCTGATTTTGATTGTCAACACTGGCCCCCTGAGCGAGTAAAAGTCGGACAATATCGAAATATCCCTCAGCAGCGGCGAGCATCAGGGCAGTTTCTCCCTCCTCCGTGCTGATATTCGGATTTGCTCCCGCTTGCAGTAAAGTTTGTACGCTACCGAGATTTCCCCTCTCTACAGCCAAAATGAGGGGAGTTTCCCCAGATAAAGTGGGAGCATCGAGAGGCATACCACGGTTAATAAACAATTGGAGGATTTCTGGACGATTAGCGTTGAGAGCCTCTAACCAAGCTTCTTGACGGATTTCTTCATCTACACCACTATCGAGCAGTAAACCGACAATTGCAGCGTAATTTTGGCTAATTGCTACAGATAAAGCCGTATCTCCATCCCGATCGCGCATATTGACCCGAGCGCCGGCGGTTAATAACTGTTCTGCGATCGCTGTATAACCCTTATAAGTGGCGATCATTAGTGCTGGTGTACCATCTTGATTAACCTGATTGACATTAGCACCGGCGGCGATTAATTGAGCGAGGATTTCACTGTGATTGAGGGCAGCCGCTAACATGAGAGGGCTTAAACCTTGAGGTTGTTTACTTTTGTTGATATCTGCCCCAAATTCTCGCAAAATTGCCACAATTTCCCGATGACCCCCCTGCACGGCATAGATTAAAGCCGTCGTATTTTGGCCATCGGTGGCGTTGACATTTGCCCCCTGACTCAGTAAAGCTTGAACCCGCGTCCGATTGCCCTGACGCGCCGCTTGTATTAACAAGATATCCCAATTAGAAGCCATTAACAGTGACCGATCGGCAGCAAGTATTTTTTCTATTATCGATCTTTCTAGGCAGGTAAACGGACAGAAAAGCGACTACCCTGTCCTAATTCTGAGGTGACGGTAACAGTTCCCCCATGAGCATCGATAATGCTACGGGAGAGATAAAGTCCTAACCCATTGGTGGAATTTTGTCGGGAACCAGAGTACAGGCGCTCAAAAATCCGGGGTAGTTCTTCGGCTGCAATGCCGATACCAGCATCCTCAATGACAATGGTGACAAAAGCATCTTCCTCTGTAGCGGGGATGAGATGAATTTTCACATAACCCTCTTGGGTAAATTTAATCCCATTGCTGATGAGATTGCTAAAAACGCGCCGCAGTTCCAAGCGATCGCCAGTCAGGAAAATTTCCCCGGTATTTTCGGCATTTAAGCTTAAATCTAGTCCTTTTTCTCCGGCAAGGGGAGCTAACTCCTGACACACTTCTTCGAGAAGATCGATAATCTTGAATTTAGTAAAATTAAGTTTTTTTTCACCGTTTTCATGAAAATAAACCTCCAAAAGATTATTAACCATTTCCAAGAGATTTTTATTACTGCGAATAATCACCTGAAAGACTCTACTCATTTCGGGAGTAATCTCACCGTATAAACCTTGTTGAAATAGGTTTAATATGTGATTAGCCGAAATTAAGGGAGTTCGCAAATCGTGGTTCATCCTCGCCATAAAATCTTCTTTTTGTTTAGCTAAATGCTCTTTTTCTTGTTTGGCAATTGCCGCTTCTTGTTCCGCCTTATAGATGCGTAGGGCGTTTCGCATCGCTTGATTTAAGCGCGAGGAAGAAAGACGAAATTTACTCAGATAATCGGAAGCACCAGCTTTCATCATATCGACGGCAATTTCTTCGTCTCCGTGACTGGTTAAGATAATTAGGGGGATTTTAATTCCCTGTTGCCGAATTTCCCGCACCAAAGTTAAACCATCTTGATCCGGTAGAAGATAATCAATCAATACACAGTCGAAAAGATTATTAAACATCTTTTCTTTAGCCTCTTCATAGTTAGCGGCTTCTGTTATTTGTGTCTCCATCCCCAATGTTTTTAACAGTCGGCGCACAGTGCGCCGATCCGCTTCCTCATCATCAACAATTAGAATTTTTAACTGGTCTAACATCGCCAATTTAAGTCCGAATTGCATTACTATCTAATTTACCCTAATAGGGTAACTTGAATCGGGTTCAGTAGTCAAGACATTCGAGGTCGATTCTGTTCGAGGTCGATTCTGACAGCTTTTTTCGTCAAAGATGAAGTGTAACCTAATTTGCTATTGACGGCCGAATCCTGACAACCGGCTCCCCAAAAGGAAAACATGGGTAAAACCCTACACCCCACACCCTGCCCCCAGGAAAGACTTTTTCAGCAAACCCTACTTAAACAAAACGGCAATGCTTGAGCAGAGCGCTTTCTAGTAGGGAGTGATATTCTTTTTCGGAGATAGTATAGGCCCCAAATCTAGCCAGATGGGGATTTTGCATTTGGGCATCAAATAGACAGAAATTCCGTTCTCTGAGGTGTTCAACTAACTTGACCATGGCTACCTTAGAGCCATCGGGAATTTGATAAAACATCGATTCCCCGATAAAAACCCCGCGAATTGCTAAACCTAAAATCCCCCCCGCTAATTGATCCCCTTGCCAAGTCTCGAAACTGTAGGCCCAACCGGCTTGGTGTAATTGCTGATAGATTTGGATTAACTCTGGGGAAATCCAAGTCAGCGAGCGATCGGCACAACCGGCACAAACCCCAGCAAAATCGCGGTTAATAGCCACGCTAAAGCGATTTTGATTCAAAACTCGTTTTAGGGACTTGGGATACCTAAAACGCCGATCTAGAGGGATAAGAGCGCGATTTCTACTAGAATACCAATCCAATCGCCCCCCCTCATCGGCCATGAGAAAGTAACCGCGTGCGTATCCTTGTATAATAGAGGCGATATCCACGACTCCCCCCAAGAATTCAGTCTTGTAGCCTGATCATTCTCTAATTATGCCCGATCATCCCGCACCAATTCCGCCTATTACTTTACCACCGATCGAAAATCCCCAACAGGAACAAACCTGGCTGCGCACCGCTTTACATCGTTGGTTAGATGCAGAATTTATTCCCGAAGCTATTAATGAAACTATCGCTGAACGCGCTAGTCAAATTTTTCTGCGTCAGCGTTTGGAAGGAGAAAACGATCTCGGTAGCTTGGTAATTGCGATCGTTACCGAGATGCAAGCTTTTGATTTCCGCGAAAGTTTTTATAGTGAATTTGCCATCGCTAACGCCGTCAGTGATTTGATTTTAGATAGTTTAGGAATCGATCGCTGTTGTGGGCAAAGTTAGACAGTTTTTCTCTGCTATTGGAGTTTAATTTCTATTAGCTGCTCTGCTAATTTTTCTGTACGAATGGGGTAAGCTGCGCTGCCTATTAGAAATTTTAGGACAAATGATCAAACCCTCTCTCCTCGATCATAGACGGTCTTCAAAAGTAATTTAGATAGTCAACAGCTTATTGCTTATTTAAGAAGTTAACAAAATCTTTAATCGACAAGAATTAATTGATAGTTGTTGGGAGGGGGCTCTTCTAGGTTCTGTGTGATAAATTTAACTTACAATATGATTGATCGATCTTTGTGTCTTTGTGGTTCGTTTCACCCCCTCGCTAGGAGGAATGTATCTTAGAATACATTTTACCCACCAAAACCAAGAGAGCCGGGAGGGTTTAATTGATTTCCAAACCAGCGATCTCAGCGATCGTATAAGCGGGTCTTCCTTTAACTTCTTCGTAAATTCGCCCGATGTATTCCCCTAATATGCCAATACTGATCAATTGTACCGAACCCAAGAAAAACACAGCGATCAAGATAGTAGCTAAACCGGTAACGGGAGAGTCGGGTTGCTGTAAGCGCCAGTAGAGAACCAGTAAAGCCATCAACAGGGCAATTAAAGCAGAAAATAAGCCTAAATAAGTGGAAAGACGCAGGGGAATCTTAGAAAAAGACACCAAGCTATTAATCCCTAAAGCTAAGGATTTTTTAAAAGTGTATTTGACTTCCCCGGCAAACCGGGGATCCCGCTCAAATTTAACAGCAGTTTGTCGGAAACCAATCCAAGCTCGCAAACCGCGAATATAACGATTCCGTTCCGGCATAGAATTTAATATGTCCACCACCTGACGATCCATCAGACAAAAATCCCCCGTGTCCGCAGGGATATCCACGTCGGCCAATTGTTGCAGCAATCTATAGAAAACGTAGGCAGTCAGGCGTTTAAACCAACTTTCTTTTTTCCGTTTTGTTCTCTGGGCATAAACCACATGATAACCTGCTTGCCAAGACTCAATCATTTTGGGAATCAATTCCGGTGGATCCTGCAAGTCGGCATCAAGGACAACAATAACTTGACCCCTAGCAAAATTAAGTCCTGCCGTTACTGCTGCCTGATGGCCAAAGTTACGAGCAAAGCTAATGTAACAGACCCTAGCATCTCTTTCCTGTAGTTCCCGCATTAAATTTAAGGAACGGTCCCGACTGCCATCATTAATCAGAATCAGTTCCACAGAATCATCTAAACTATCCATGACATCACTGACACGGCGATAGAGTTCTGGAATGGTTTCTTCCTCGTTATAAATCGGGATAATTAGCGAATATTTCGGCATTTTCGAGAGGCTGAACGGACAAAAGCCGTGTTTTTATGGCGGCCGCTACGCTCTAAATATTCTGGCAAAGTATCCCTTTTGTCAACTTAATAGATTAGGCTCTTCGTTACTTTTAATTGATTAGTTCGCTCTAGATCAAAAACAATTGACAAAAATTGCCAAATGTCTTTCTCTATAAGGGTTTAATCTCTTATAACCCCGTCCATTGCATAAGACAAACCGAAGAACCATAGAATTACTGCTAGACAGTGCCTTTAAATTGCCAAGGAATGATCGACCATTGCTTGCCGACGTAAACAATTCCAGTAGGCTGCATAGAGATCCGTCTGTTGACTGCGCAGAGAAGCGATCGCAGGCGCAGCAGGAAAAGGCCAGAGACGATCAAAAACCACTTCTCGATGAGCCAGACGAAACTGTAGCAAATAAACAGAAGCAGGAGCCTGTAAATTATCCAGTAATTGCGCTGCCAGCCGATGTAAAGACTTAAGACTCTCTCTTTCCAGACTAATCGGCTGACTGTAGGCGTTAGGGATCATACCCTCCCCGATGACCTCACCGTATTCTAAACCCTTAGATGTCACCGTGATCGGCAACCAAAGATCCCCAAAAGAAGAATCTCCCTGACTGGTTTTATAGTGCAGGGTATGGGCAACCCAAGCGCGTCTTTCCTCGATATCCCGACAAGCTTGATAAACTTTTTTACCAGGAAAATTCACCCAATTGGGCAATTGAATTGTTAAGGGACACCAGATTAAATTATTTTGGCTGGTTTTACCCGACTCCATTTTTGACCACAAAGAAGCCGTCCCCGTCACCTCCACCGCCAAGTATTTAGGAACCGCATTTTTTAAGGCAATCACCATTTTTTCGGTAACGGGCGATAGCCGAGACATCTGACCACTGGCTTGAGCTTCGGCATTAACGAGAATGATAACTTTGTCCATTTCTTCTTGTGGGTTGGGTGAACTTGAACGATCAGCGGTGAGGTTGGTTAAGAATGCGAACTGACTGGGGTTCAATGCTTCTGTAGTCGCCATGGCAAAAGCTATTTCTCTGGATTTTAGCGTATTATACAGGAGCGTAACTATTTTTTACGGATTTTTTCAACAACAAGCATCTTCTAGTCGGGATTTTTCTTCTCCCCCTCATCAAAAAACTGGGTCTGAAACCCCGCCCTTTAGCGATAGCGGAGGGCGGCTTTATACAAGTTAGTGAGAAACAATTAAACCGTTAGAACGACGAATTAACTGAATCTTGCTAATAGCTATCTGTCCCAATCGTTGACCATTGGTATCGCTTACAGATAGCTGTTTTTCGGTATCTCCACTAACATAACCAATTCCTTTGGGAGAAGAAACTAAATCTCCTTTACGGAACCCATGTCTTGTGGTAGAGCCACCATATTTACGTCGTTTACCACCTTTGGAAAAAACCATCAGGTGAAGTTGACGACGACTAATAGGAGGACGTTTGATGACAGCAAAGGGAGCGTTCGTTACTTTAACAGAACCCTTCCAATCATATCCATGTCCATTAGAAGTGTGGAATGGCAAATAATCTAAAAACTGAAAACAGGCAAGAGCAATGCCATCGTTAGCATGGCTTTCTGGTGATTGTTCTGCTTTATTTTTGGACTTTTCTAGTCGCAAATGTTTTCTGAGATTAGAGGTTTGCCAACCAAAGCGAGTATGGACTGTTGCCAACTGAGATAGTTGCTCAATAGCCCATTTTTGTCCGACCATAACTGGTGAGAAACCTTTTCCAGACTTAGCTCCTTTTCTACCGGAAGTTAGATCAATATCGGCTTTGATGTACTCAAAGTAAATGTCAGTAATTGGATAGATTTTGGTGAGTTCAGAAACGACTCGAAGTTCAAGTTGACGATTAGCTCTGATTGAGGGAGCTAATTTTTTTTGTTTTCTATTTGAAAATCGTTTTTGTCGATGCGCTCTTAGATTAAAAGGAAGTTGGCGGTTAATCCGTCTTCCTCTACGTCCTTTTCGCATTAACCGTCTATTATCCATGCGCTCTCTTACTCGTTTAAAAGGAAGTTCTAAGTGAGCCTTCCAAAGAGTAAAAAGAGAGGATTGAACGCCAATTCCAGAGAATAATTTACCCTGGTCAATACCAATGGCAATCGGTTGGGTTTTATTGTTAGAGGGTTCAGTGGTTAGCTGGACATAGAAAATACCTAAGTCGTTGAATTTGCCGATAGCTTTTCCTTCCTTAATCCACCGTCTAGCCCGACTGGGTTTGGTTGGCATTAACGGTTTTCCGTCTTTTGAGATAACAGGAACTCTTGCCATGGAGATAATCCTTAAGAGTGA
>SFBL01000088.1 GCA_007095785.1 Microcystis aeruginosa Ma_SC_T_19800800_S464 | reverse complement strand
AGTACCAGGCATGGGAGTGATCAGGGGGAAAATTCAGGTACTTTTTCCCTGAAAATTAGGTAGTTGACCACCTGAAAATCGGTAAAACCCATCCCCCATCCCCCATCCCCCATCCCCCATCCCCCAACCCCCAACCCCCACCGAAAAACTTTTTCAGCAACCCCTAAGTATTTTTATTGTCTATGCCCTGTCATTTATCCCTCAATCAACTAGCTCAATTATTGTCCTTACAAGATAATGGTAACATAAGTTTGAGCCACGATAGTTTAGTATCTGGCATTAATACCGATAGCCGTACTATTGAGTCGGGACAAGCATTTTTGGCATTAAAAGGCGATAATTTTAATGGTCATGATTTTATCGATATGGCTATCGAAAAAGGAGCGGCGACATTGATTGTCGAGCAGCCAGTTTCGGTAAATTCCTCTAGTAATATTCCTGTATTCCCAGTCCAGAATACCCTCGAAACCTATCAGCAATTGGCCCATTGGTGGCGGAATCAATTTACTATACCCGTGATTGCCATTACGGGATCGGTGGGGAAAACCACCACTAAAGAATTAATCGCCTCCGTACTAGCCACCCAGGGAAAGGTACATAAGACCTTGGCTAATTATAACAATGAGATCGGAGTGCCGAAAACTCTCCTCGAACTGGATGAAACTCACGATAGTGCCGTAATCGAGATGGGAATGCGGGGACGGGGGGAAATTGCCCTGCTCGCTCAAATCGCCCAACCGACGATCGCGGTGATTACTAATGTGGGAACCGCTCACATCGGTCGTTTAGGGTCGGCAGCGGCGATCGCAGAAGCCAAATGCGAGTTATTGTCCGAGTCTCCTTCTAGTAGTATAGCTGTTCTTAACTACGATCATCCTTTACTTACTAAAACAGCTAAACGGGTATGGCAGGGGGAAACGCTTACCTATGGCTTCTCTGGAGGGGATATAGTCGGGGAATTACTGGATTTAACTACTTTACGAGTAAATGGACTAGATTTTAACTTACCGTTATCCGGTCGTCATCACGCTTTAAATTTTATGGCGGCCTTGGCTGTAGCGAAAATTTTAGGCATCGATTGGACTTCTTTGCAACAGGGAATTAAGGTTAATTTACCCAGTGGTCGGGCTAAACGTTACCAATTAGCTCCCGATATCCTACTCCTCGATGAAACCTATAACGCCGGTCTAGAATCAATGTTAGCGGCCTTGGATTTACTGAAAGCTACCCCCGGCCAGCGTCATATTGCTGTTTTAGGCACAATGAAGGAGTTAGGGTCTTTTTCGGAGCAATTACATCGCCAAGTCGGTGAGAGGGTGCAAAAACTAGGCATAGATCGCTTGTTTGTCTTGGTAGATGACCCAGAAGCTAAGTTTATTGCTGAGGCGGCTACTGGGGTCGATTGCGAATGTTTTCAAACTCACGCAGATTTAATTAATCGTTTAAAGGAAGTGATTGATTCAGGCGATCGCATTTTATGCAAGGCTTCCCATTCCGTCGGTTTAAATCGCGTGGTGGAGGAGTTAATTCAATGATATTGGGGGTTAGGGAATAGGTGTTAGAGAATAGAGCATTTTTTAGCAAGAATAGCCGATTAAAAACCGTTTTTTCGGTAATTTTAGCCCTATTTTTCTTTTTTTCGGCCGTTCAAGTCTCTTTTGCTCAAGAATCGAGACGACTGGAGACTTATCTCCCAGATCTCAGTGGTTTAGCTTGGGTAGAAGCAGGTATTTTTCTAGGGGTTCACGATGCCAAAAATAAGGGCGAAAAAAGTGATCCATCTCAAGCAAGGCTGAGTCTTTTACAGCTGCCTACGCAGGAAAAACCGCTATTATGGCAGGTTTTAAGGGTAGATTGGCCAAATCCAGAGGGATTAAGCAACGATCTCGAAAGTATTACTCATATCCCTGAAACTAACTTATTTTTGTTGGCTGAAAGTGGCGAGAAAAAACCTTTTCAAAGACTATTTTTACTAGCATATAACCAGCAAAAAGTCAAGATAGTTGAGCAAATAAATTGGCCGATCGCGGTGGAAAATATAGAGGCGATCGCTGTTAGTCGGCAAGGCGATCGTCATCTATTTATCTACGCAGAACGGGCCGATAGTCAAGAGAGTACAAAGATTCGCTGGGCGGATATCTCGCTCAATCCCTTAAAATTCGGGGAATTTCAGTCGGTAACTTTTCGGAGTCCTTTTGGTAGCGGTAAAAATATTCGCCTCATCTCCGATTTAGCCGTAGATAAGCAAGGTAATATCTACATAGCTTCCGCTTACGATCCAGATAGTGCGGGAGTGTTTAGAAGTGCTGTTTACGGTATTGGTCAAGTTAAGGGCGATAATAGCCTAATTCTTGCCCCTAATCCCCAAAAAATTGCAGAAATCGACGGATCGAAAGTGGAAGCTGTGACCACCAGAGAATCTCCTAGAGGTAAAACAGAAGTCTTTATCGGTACAGATGACGAGAATTATGGCGGTTTTCTGCGACCTTTGCTCTTAGATAATTAGCTATCAGTTCACTAGACAGGCGATTATTTTTATTTATTCTCCCTTCTCTCCAATCACTACTGGCAGCCAGAAATACGTTGAGACCGTATCATACTTTGTGCTTTTTGTCAAAAAAACTTTTTTTTTGCAATAAAACTACACAAAAAAAAGATCATCGTTGTGGGTGAAATTGACTAATTTACCCGTCTTAATTAGGATCACCTTCTAGGTGTGGTAAGGGTTTCAATCGTTGCTGCCTAAAAAAGCATAGAACAACCCATTCTGAAATTCTATCAAATCGCTGTAACCTTCATAACATCGTTGTTAAATAAAAATCTTTCTCAATTAATTCTTAAGAATTTGTAAATATTGCGGAATGTTAATTTAAATATTCTCAAGATTTTGGAGTTAATTAATAATTTTTACTTATCTTTATGGGAAAATAGGACTCTTGCAAAAATCTAACATCTACCATTGCGTTAGGAGTCAGTATTCAGGAGATTATTTTTATTTATTCTTCCCCCGCAACGCGCACGCAGTGACCCCCCCACACCCTACACCGTCTTTCAAGTTAGGAGACAGTATTCAGAAGTCAGCTTTTTTCTCCCCTGCTCCCCAACCCCTATTTTGCGTCTAAACTTTTGTATAGGGATAGTCTGGGAAAGTATAGATAACTCTTAGACTAATTAATTCGGGACTCACATCACAATATAGACTATGGCTTACTATTGGTTTAAAGCATTTCACCTGATTGGGGTAGTTGTTTGGTTTGCGGGACTATTTTATTTAGTACGTTTGTTTGTCTATCATGCGGAGGCAGCAACAGAAACGGAACCCGCACAAGCTATTCTGAAAGCACAATACGAGATCATGGAGAAGCGACTCTACAATATTATTACCACACCGGGGATGATTGTCACCGTGGCTATGGCGATCGGTTTAATCTCCACAGAACCAGAAATTTTAAAATCGGGATGGTTACATATTAAATTATCCTTTGTGGCTCTTTTACTGCTCTATCATTTCTACTGTGGTCGCATCATGAAAAAGCTAGAAAAAGGAGAATGTAATTGGACGGGACAGCAATTTCGGGCATTAAATGAAGCACCAACCCTGTTGTTGGTAGTTATTGTCCTTTTGGCAGTATTTAAGAATCAATTACCCCTCGATTTGACCACTTGGTTAATTGTAGCTTTAGTGGTATTAATGGCAGTGACAATCCAACTTTATGCTAAAAAACGTCGCCAAGATCAAGAAAAACTTCGGCAAAATACTACCCAAAAAGAGGAAGTAGCGACCAGGTAAATTATCCTAATCCTTGCCTAGGTTTCTAGGATAACAGTTAAGAGTTGTTTGACAGCTATGGGATGGTCTTTTTAGTCCATCCCAATTGTATAGGGAGCAACCTTTAGTTTTTAAGTTTTTGGCTTTTTGCTATTTTTGAGCTTATACCAAAACTATTTGTAATAGGGTGATTAACTCGCAAGCTATGGATTGTTTCTCCCTGCTCCGGCGCTCCGCTGCTCCCCTATACCTTTTAAACAGGATTTAGTATTATAAACCTCTTGCGAACAGGAAACGCTATAAATAAAAACAATCTCCTGACTACTGGCTACTGACTCCTAACCCTAACAACAATTTTTGATTTTTACAAGAGGTCCTATGAATAGTTGCTGGATAGATTGGGAAAAAATAACTAGAGATTTTCTCAGTTCCCGCAAAATCAAGCAAGTTGCTGAATTGCGAGGATTCTATCGAGTCAATCCCTCCGGTATTCCTAGGATTCCTTCCAATTTAGAATTGAGAGACTACCAAAATACAGCGATTATCAGTTGGTTTCGTAATCGGGGACGAGGAACTTTAAAAATGGCCACCGGCAGCGGTAAAACTATTACTGCTTTAGCTATTGCCATGGAACTTTACGAAGCGATAGAACTGCAAGTATTATTAGTAATTTGCCCCTATCGTCACCTAGTCAATCAATGGCAAAGAGAAGCAGAAAAATTTAATCTTAAACCGATTTTAGCCTACGAAAGTGTCCATACATGGCAAAGTCAACTATCCACAGAATTATATAATGTGCAAGCGGGTAATCAAAAATTTGTCACTATTTTAACTACTAACTCAACTTTTATTAGCGAGGGGTTTCAATCACAAATAAAATTTTTTCCCGATAAAACTTTAATCGTTGGTGATGAAGCACATAATTTAGGTTCCCCCCGATTAGAAGAATTATTACCCCGTTCTTTAGGTCTAAGATTGGCTTTAACCGCCACTCCTGAAAGATATTTTGATGAGGAAGGAACCGACGCTATTCTTGA
The DNA here is from genome assembly GCA_007095785.1 of Microcystis aeruginosa Ma_SC_T_19800800_S464. Taxonomy (GTDB): domain Bacteria; phylum Cyanobacteriota; class Cyanobacteriia; order Cyanobacteriales; family Microcystaceae; genus Microcystis; species Microcystis aeruginosa_E. The sequence continues at coordinate 18,086 of SFBL01000088.1, read as the reverse complement.
ATATTTTGGACAAATTCTACAACCAGAATTTACCCTAGGTGATGCTATTAGTAAAGGAGCTTTAGTCAATTATTTTTATTACCCAGTCTTGGTTGAATTGACCGATGCTGAGGCTCTATTATACGCAAAATTAACCCAAAGAATCGGCTGGACTTTACAGAAAAATAGTAATTTTAATAGCAATGAAAACCTGACGGCTTTGTTAATGCAAAGGTCAAGATTAGTTGGTTCGGCAAGTAATAAATTACAGGCTTTACAACAACTGATGCAAGAGCGTTTAGACACGGATCATACTTTATTTTATTGTGGGGATGGTTATCTGGAAAATTACACTGCTAATTATCGTCGTCAGGTAGCTGCAGTTACTCATTTATTAGGCAATCAATTAGGTTATCGAGTTGCTACCTACACCGCAGAAACTTCCCTGGAAGAACGAGAAAAAATTCGCCAACAATTTGAGGAGGGTTATCTGCAAGGATTAGTGGCAATTAGATGTTTAGATGAAGGAGTAGATCTGCCATCAATTCAAAACGCAGTCATTCTGGCTAGTAGTGGTAATCCTCGCCAATTTATTCAGCGTCGCGGGCGAATATTGCGCCCCCATCCCGATAAAAAACAGGCGACTTTATTTGATATGATTGTTATGCCACCCACCTTAGATCGAGAAACCTGGGAAGTAGAAAGGAATTTATTACGCAGGGAATTAAAACGCTTTCTAGAGTTTGCTCAATTAGCTATTAATGCTCAAGAAGCTGAGAGTAAATTAAGGGAGATTCAAGATAGATATTGTCTTTTGTCTAATTAAAACCTGAAAAGTTAAATCTTGGCAGCTTTTATGCTAAAATAGAAATTAGTCAAGAATTGATCGCCGAGAAAAATTAACCCAACCAAATAGCGATCGATAAAGTTGTATAATTTTCTTTCCTCTCCTTCTAAACTTCTATGCCTCCCCGTCAACAACCCCGTCGCATTGCTCGAGAACTTGCCCTTTTGAGTTTAAGTCAGATTAAAGGCAATCCTGAAAACCTAGAACAGCAGACTTTAAACGATTTAATTTTAGTCGCAGTTAGAACCTTAACCCTAGAAATTCAAGAAACCTTAGAAACCGCCGCTGCCGAAATTAGTCGTGGTAATGAACGGATTCTCGCTAGTGATACTAAGGCAACAAATCTAAAAAGCGCCCAAACCATGGTAAAAGAAGCAATTTCTCTTACCCACAATGCCATTAATCGTTTAGGAACCGTGATAGATTTTCCCGAAATTGTCCAGTTATCTAGTCAGTACGAAGTGCGGGAATATGCCCTAGAATTAATCGGTACAGTCTATCGTCGTCGTGCGGAAATCGAACAGGAATTAACCGGCGCTTTAGTGGATTGGCAACTACATCGTTTACCGAGAATCGATCGGGATATCCTGCAAATTGCCGTGGCAGAAATGCTCTATCTCGATATACCTCAAAAAGTAGCAATCAATGAGGCGATCGAATTAGCAAAACGTTATTCTGATGATGAAGGTTATCGTTTTATTAATGGCGTTCTCCGACGGGTAACAAATAAGCTCAATGAATCAGAAAAAGCCGTATCTACCCAGAGTTAACCCCAGAGTAAATTAATACTACAATCACCACATTTTATAGGGAAATTTCTGTAAATTGCTATTGTAGTATCGCTCATCTCCCGTGACTTCTTCGCCGATCCAATCGGGAATAGTAATGACTTGATCCTCTTGTTCTAGCTCAATTTCAGCCATAATTAAACCTTGATTATCCCCCAAAAATTCATCAACTTCCCAAGTTAAATTCTCCAGAGAAATGCGATGACGAATCTTTTCAATTAAAGGTTTCTTACAGAGGTTTTCTAACATGAGTGCCGCATCTTCTAGGGGAATTACATACTCGAATTCCTGACGACTAATACCCTCAGTCTTGCCTTTAATGGTTAAATAACCCCGCTCTCCAACCACACGAACCCGCACGGTTGTCAATCCATCTTGGGTGGGAATATATCCCTGACGATACAACTTGCTGGTCGCAAGCGATCGCCAGTGATCCCCTTTAACCAGAAACTTCCGTTCGATTTCCACAGACATAAGCTTTTGACGACAATAAATTTAAGCCGTAGCCACGGCAGCAGCTGGGGTTCCTAGTTGAATTAACTCGATCTTGTAGCCATTAGGATCTTCCACAAAGGCGATCACGGTAGAACCGTGTTTCATCGGGCCTGGTTCCCTGGTGACATTGCCACCAAGAGCTTTAATTTTCTCACAGGTGCTATAGATATCATCCACGCCTAGGGCAATATGACCGTAAGCATTACCGACTTCGTAGTGATCGACTCCCCAATTATAGGTCAGTTCGATGACAGCATGATTAGCCTCATCGCCATAACCGACGAAAGCGAGAGTAAATTGACCATTGGGATAGTCTTTCTGGCGCAATAACTTCATTCCTAGCACATCGCAGTAAAATTGTAGAGATTCCTGCAAGTTATTGACCCGGAGCATGGTGTGTAAGAGACGCATGATTATTTAGATGACATCGATCAAAAAATTACTCATCCTTGATTGTAACCAGTCCTTGTGCCTTCTTATAGTCATTTCAGATAAGTCTGATACATTCTAGACCGATAAAACCCTTATGAACTCTGGCCTTGACATTCTCAATCTTAATTAAAATGACTATATCTCCTTGGGGGTCAACAATTGTACTAATACAACCGTACAAAACTCCCCTGTAAAATCACTTACTCCCAAAAGGGATTAATAGCTGTAACCACAATCACATCTTTGGCCACGCCTAAATCACTATCTAGAGGATTGTCTCGGTCTATTGTGTGGTTAGTGGTGAAGTTAGTTAGGTCAAGACATTCTTGATCGGGAGTTTTCTAGGGGGATTGTGAAGGAAGTGGGTGGTAGTAAATTTTCACTGGTTTCCGAAAACCCTTTTCGACTTGATTGACCGATAGTTTAATAAAATCTCTGCGACTGCAATAAATGTCAAGTGTCTAAGAAGTATATAAAATAGTAATTGGGACGGGTTAAAGCCATGGGTTTTTATTTAGAGTATATCAATCACTTAGGTCGTTTACAGAAAAAGTCCGCTCATCCTCCTCTGCAAGGGGGTTTCACGATTACAGAAGTTTTACTGGCGGGTTTGATGATGCTGATTGCCGTCCTGGTGGCGGGAATTGGTGTAATTAACTTGCTCAGAAGTAACTATCAAGCTAATGCCGATAGTGAAATCCAGAATAATCTTAATCGTACTCTAGAGTTTGTTTCAGATGACGTGAGACGAGCAAGTAGAATCGCTGATTCTCAAGATGAGATCATGGCGGATCACGTACCCGAAGAAGCGAGAGCAGAAGGAGCGCGAGTAGTTCTTGCTTTCCAAATTCCTAACCCCAACAATCTCAGTCCGCTGCGCCAGATCGTTTACTATACCCAAAACCGTCAGGATGGAGATAGCTTGACCGGTCCACGAGTCTTGTGGCGCTTTGGTCCAGACTTGGACGAAAATGGCAACTATAATATTGATTCTTGGCAACATTCCCCTGTTACTGATATGTTAGCAGGGACTGCTAATAACACCTGTCCTGAGGATGCGGATTTTAACCTAATCGCCGCCGATCCTGCCAATGTGGACGGTTTTTTTGCCTGTGTTCACGAAGATGGTGATCAAGTGATTTTAAATGCCAAGGCTCAGGTAAATCTGACCACTGGAAATACCGATAGGGATAAAGTTAAATACTCTGTCAGCACCAGAGTTGTCCCGAGAGCTACCAGACCAAATGATTGTGGACAATATTATTGCCTAGCAACCTCTCCTCCTCCTGCAACCTCTCCTGATTCCTCTACTCCTCCTTTTGGTCTGCCGGATAACGATGGGTCTGACAGCGCAACTGTACCTATCCTTACCGTGGCAGCAGAGGTTAAAGCTGAAGTTATTGAACGAGTCGATTGTTCCTCCTGTTTAGTTGCTACAGGTTCCCCAGATACTGTTTTGGATTGGGGTATGCCAGGACAAGGACAAGCTATCCCTTCAACTGTTCAGGCAAATGCTGGAGATAGCATTAAGATTGAGGTGAATGGTATGTCTAATTTCTATTGGGACCAGCTGCTGAATCAAACCGTAAAGGTATATACCTCTGATAGCAGCAATTTACCTGCAAACATCAACAGTCTTAATAATAACCAGGTTTTATTGGTATTGACAAGTCCGCCAAACTCCTATCAGGTTTTAGTAACTATTACCCCGCGCTAAACCTATGGCAATCAGCTGGAACCTTGATGTTATCCTGGTTAGTTAACCCTATTCCTTCTCGGAAATCATGGCAAAATACCCTTAACTGGATCCCGGGCTAAAAAATCTAACTTAAACAGCGAATTGCCTCCAATAAACCCCTGGCTTTGTTGAGGGTTTCTTCATACTCTTTCTCCGGCTCAGAATCGGCTACTAACCCTGCTCCCGCTTGCACAGAAACCAGATAATTTTGATTACCTTGGGGACGAACAATCATAGTACGAATCGTGATGGCACTATTTAACTGTCCCTCGAAATCGTAGTAACCATAAACCCCTGAATAGGGACCACGACGACAGGGTTCTAATTCATGAATAATTTCCATGGCGCGAATTTTCGGGGCCCCACTGACGGTTCCCGCCGGAAAACAAGCTTTTAATAAATCCCAAGCACTTTTATTGGTTGCTAAATCCCCCACCACATTACTAACAATGTGCATAACGTGGGAATAACGTTCAATTATCATTAATTCATCCACTTTGACCGTACCTCGATCGCACACCCGACCTAGATCATTTCTCCCCAAATCCACTAACATAATATGCTCGGCAATTTCTTTGGGATCTTGCAATAAATCCGTTGCTAAAGCTTGATCTTCACCGAAGTTTTGTCCCCGGCGACGGGTTCCAGCAATTGGTCTTACCGTAGCTTTTATTTTACCTAATTCGTCCCGTTCTGCCTTAACCATCACTTCAGGACTAGAGCCAATAATCTGCCAATCTTTAAAGTTATAAAAAGCCATATAGGGAGAAGGATTAATCAGACGCAAGGAACGATATAAATCGAAGGGATGACCATGATAATTGGCATTTAAACGCTGGGAAATAACCACCTGAAAAATATCCCCCGCTTTGATGTAATCCTTGGCTTTTAGGACATTTTGACAGAATTTTTCCTGAGTTGTATTGCTTTCATAGACTAATTCTTTTCCCTGACCAACCGGCAATAATTCCAGGGTTTTGGCATTAGTTGGTAGGGGTAATCGTAACTTCAGAACTAACTGTGTCACTCGATCGCAGGCCGCTTGATAAGCGGCTGCTAAATCGGGATTATTACCCCGGATATCTGCATAAGCGATCGCCCATATTTTCCGTTTAACTTGATCGAAAATAATTAGATTATCCACCTGCATCCAAATACCATCCGGTAGATCCGCATCGGTAGCGGGATAAATAGGCACTCGCGGTTCAATCCAATTAATTAATTCATAACCCCAAAAACCAAATAAACCCCCTATTCCTGCGGGTAATTGCGGCAATTTAACCGGAATAATCGGGGCTAAACATTGGGTTAAAATCTCGAAGGGATCCCCCGAAAAAATCTCTTGAGAACCATTGCGAAAAGTTTGGGTGGTGGTGTTTCCCCGCGCTTCCAATACCCAGACGGGATCGCCTCCTAAAAAGCTGTAACGTCCCAAGGTTTCGCCCCCTTCCACCGACTCTAATAAAAAATTGTAGGCTTGATTGGCACAAACTTTATACCAGGCCGAAACGGGTGTTTCTAGGTCAGCGATCCATTCTTGATAGACAGGAATAAAGTTACCTTGACCAGCGAGTTGACGAAAGCGATCGAAGTCGGGGAAGATCATATTTTGATGGTTCAGGAAACGGAAGGAATTATGAATTATGAATTATGAATTATGAAGGAGTGGGGAAGTGGGGAAGTTGTCTCATCACCCTAACACCCCAAAACCCCCCGCAAAGCGCACCCAGTGACCACCCTAACTCCCAACCCCAAGAAAGACTTTTTCAGCAAACCCTAACTAGCAATTGATTGCGATTGCGATCAGAGAAATCGAGAGTCGGAAGTTAAATCTTGGGGCTAAATAGCTTCTAAATCTAACTCCCCACTCTCGATTTTAGGGTTTATTTATGCTTCGTAGGGAGTGACACCAGAGAACTTAATTGTCGCTGGTTCGGGGTTTTTGCCGATATTGCGGTCTTTTTTGCCGAAAAATTCACGACCAGCGTTAACTTTTTCGGGGAAGACACCATCAGCGGGGTGGAGATACTGCACTTCACCACTGGGGTAAATCCGATAGATTTTGTAATCTTCGATTTTGGGCTTAAATTTCGTCCGGAATTGGGTACCAAGAGCGAGCGCGTGTTCTTTGCGGGCTAAATAGAGGAGATTTTCGCCTTCGTTCATGATAGCGGCGCCACCGGTGGGCATTTCAAAGACTTGTTCTTTGCTGCTTGTCCAGGTGATGGCGTACTTTTCTTCCAGATCGGCTTTGGCGAGTAAACCGCCCGTGCTGCCACCGAACTTAGGAGCTTTTCCAGAAAGTTCTGTCATAGGATTTTGTTCTCTCTACACAAATAAAGAAAAGGGGTTTTAGGGAATCCTATCACTGACACCCCCCCTCTCTAGTAGTCTTGTCAAGAACTGTAACATTATTTTGTACTAAACTATAGAACTAAGCTGCTGGCCGATCGCCAACTGGTCTAGGAATCGGCCACCACTTTAATCGATCGCCCGTCGGGAAATTTGCCAACTTAAAAAAATTACTGGAATTAATCCCACTAGGACAATGGCCAGGGCTGGCGCCGCCGCTTCCACTAAACGTTCATCACTGGCGTATTGATAAACGCGCACCGCTAGGGTATCAAAATTAAAAGGTCTTAAGACCAAAGTAGCGGGTAATTCCTTCATCACATCGACAAAAACTAACATAGCCGCCGTCAATAATCCCCCCGACAAAAGAGGAATATGCACTTTGATTAAAGTGGCACCGGTGCCATAGCCAAGGCTGCGGGAAGCATCATCCAAACTAGGTTTAATTTTACTTAAGCTCGATTCTAGTGTGGAAAAAGCTACGGCTAAAAACCGGACAATATAGGCAAAAATCAGACAGAAAATCGTGCCGCTCAGAATTAAATTGATATTTAATCCCTGATTGAAAAAGTTATCTAATTTGCCGAGAGGAATTAAAACCCCCACCGCGATAACGATGCCGGGGATAGCATAACCAGCGGCCGCAATCCGCACAGAACCCTTAAGAGTTTTATTCGGATTAAGTCTTTCCCCGTAGGCGAGAATTAAAGCTAAAATTACCGCAATAATTGCGCTTAAACTAGCCAGAAAAAAACTGTTTCCTGATAGACTAAAAAAGTCATTATTAAAAGTTTCTTGGGCATGATTAAAGGCTAGATAAGCTAGATAAAAAGCAGGGGCAATAAACCCCAGAAATACCGGCAAAAAACAGGAGATCATTGCCAAGAAACTCCGAACAAATCCTAGTTCGTACTTAGTCGGTGACTGGAAACGATTGGTCATTTCATAGTAACGAGCTTGACGACGGGAGGATTGTTCAAGGAAAACTAAAACGAGGATAAATACCATTAAAACTGTGGATAACTGCCCCGCTGCTATGCGATCACCCATACCGAACCAAGTATTATAAATCCCCGTGGTAAAAGCATTAATGCCGAAATACTGCACCGTACCAAAATCGTTCAGAGTTTCCATCAAAGCTAAGGCTAATCCCGCCATAATTGCCGGTCTTGTTAGGGGTAAAGCGACGGTAAAAAAACTGCGCCAAGGATTACATCCCAAGGAGCGACTTGCCTCCACTGTGCAGACAGATTGTTCTAAAAAACCGACCCTTGCTAACAGATAAACGTAGGGATAAAGCACCAGTATTAACATCAGAATCCCCCCCCAGAGAGAACGGATATTAGGAAACCAATAATCCTCGACACTATTCCAACCGAAAACACTTCTTAAGAACGTCTGCACCGGACCAAAATAGTCCATCATATTGGTATAAGTATAGGCCAAGAGATAGGCAGGAGCGGCAAGGGGTAGTAATAATAACCATTGAAATTGTTGACAACCGGGAAATTGACACATCGTTGTTAACCAAGCTGTGCCGACACCGATGATTAAAACGCCGCTGCCCACCCCGCACATTAACCAAAAAGAATTAACTAGATAATCCCAGAGAACAGTTTCGATCAGATGTTGCCAGACTTGACTGGAATTAGTTAATAAACTACTGGCCACCGATAAAATCGGCAGGGAAACAAGCAGGGCAATTAGTAAAACTGCAATTGTCCATCCCTGTCTAAAAAAAGAGCGAGATTCTTTCAGCAAAAACATTTTTAATAAGATTGTTAAAGCAATTTTTAGAGAACGGTCTAGTTATGCTTTCTTCGCTTGTGAGGTCAACTTACAGCCAGCAGTTGATTCAGCTTGTTTTTTAGATTTGGCGATGTCATCAGCGGGTTGTAAACTTCTGCTGCTTAAGGTTGCCAAACATAACTAGGGCTAAATGTTGAACAAATTTATCGGCCTTGCTCTGATCAGAACCAGATTCTGCGGACAAACTAAATATCCATGCCATTTTCATAGACTCCTATTGTGTGTATGCCACTAATCCACCTTTTCCCAATATTTTTGGGTCTTTGCCAATGGCGCTTCGTCCCTTTCTAGAGCCATTGTAACTCTTGGTATGATGCTAACGTGGGTTGGGCTATCTTGGACAGCCTGTAAATCTCCTGTAATAATGCTGTCATCAATCTGCCACAAAGTATCTTTGCCCATGCCGCCAAATTTTGGCTGTAACTGCTCACTTTTCACTCCTCACCCCCTCACGAACCAAAAAGCCTGTAAACTGGATTTTATCAGGTGGATTTGCTATTATTCGGCTCTTCCAAGCGATGCAAGCACTCCTGAACTGATAACACAGGTACGGATGAATTCAAAAACCCTTGACTATCGCGGGTCAAGATAGCATCAAGTCCTTGATCTACAGCACAAGCGACCTGAATCGCATCCTCATAATCAGCCAAACCTGAACTAAACGCTACCTCTAGAACCTCCCGGTTTACAGGGCAGATTTCCATTGCTGTCAACGTCTCTGAAACTGCTTGCCGTGCTTGCTCAATACTGCGCTTGTGTCTTCGAGCAATATAAAAAATGTCCGTGAGCGTTGTAGCTGTGACATACCCGACGATCTGACCAGAATCGATCGCCTGAAATAGTCGTTCCGCGTCTTGGAAAAATAGCTCTCTCTGCAATAGAAAATCTAGGATAACATTAGTATCAATTAAAACTCTCACTAAAGATATTTCTCCACCCGACGCTCTTCCAACATGGCAGCTACTTCTTGGTCGGTTGGTGCAAGTTGGTCTGTTTTGAGTAAGCCACGCATCCGTTGAATTGCACCAGAACGATCAGGTCTAGCAATTGGGGTACTCTGCAAGGACTCAATAATGGCGCTAACCAGCGCCAGTCGCTCGCTCGGTGATAGCTTAACCGCTTCTTCCTTTAGGTCTTGTAGTAACATAGACGTTCCTTGGGGCTGAATATTCTGGAATTTATTAAAAATAATTATAACCCTGATTTATGATCAGGGCTGTAGGGTGAGCTAGCGACAACGTAACCCGGGGAATATTAGGAAATTGATGGTGCGTTACACGAGAAAAAATTAGTTAATCAATAGGCCCAGGTCATTGGCTCCTAAAAATTAGGATTTCTGTAACAGATTGCGGTAGTCAAACACGCGAATGAGAGTCCCTTTTTTGGGTAAATCGGCGGCACGAATCCGTAATTTATTGTCCTCGATTAAACGGATATTTTTATCCTTGACTAACTTGAGAAACTCATCTACAGACACCAATTCACAGGCATTTTTATCGGCGGCACTGGTGAAGTATTGCGTCGGGACAGCAATTCGCGGCTGTAAAACTTCGATCGCCTGTTTTGCTTCTTGGGGATTATAATTTTTTGGACCACCTCCCACGGGAATAAAAGCTAAATCCGGCGAACCTAAGAGAATTCTTTGTTCTAATTCAATTGGGGCTGCTGCCCCCCCTAAATGGACAATACTAATCCCTGCTTGGGTCCAACGCCAGGCCACATTCATACCGAAACGTTGCCCCCCCATGCGATCGTGGGCGATACTAATGCCCTGTAATTTTAATTTACCCAGATCGTAGGCCCCCGGCTCAAACAAAATTTTCGGATTACCTGGTAAACCCTCGGCGGCCCCTTCATCCCACAGTTGACTACTAATTAAAACGATATCTGCTTCTACTTTTGGCAAAGGAAACCCCGCCGTACAACCGATTGCCCGGAAAGGATTAACTAGGACTCTTTGACCTCCTCCGGCGAATAAAAAGCAACTATGACCCAACCATTGAACTAGGAGGGAATTATCGGTTTTTTGGGCTGAATTGGGGTTACTGGGTTTGGGTTTAGTTTCCGCTAAAACTGAGCTTACTGCCACGGTTAAGAAACTTGTCCCCGCCGATAAGATAAAATCTCGCCTTTTCATAAATGTAGATGCAGAATTAATCAAGTTAGGGTTAATTTCAGGGGTTGGGGATTAGTAAACACTAGAGGGATCGGAGAAAGTTTCTTAAAAGTTCCTTGCCAGCAGTGGTTAAAATACTTTCGGGATGGAATTGTACTCCTTGAATGTGGGGGTAATCCCGATGACGGACTCCCATGACCGTGCCATCTTCTACCCAGGCCGTGATCTCTAAATTATCCGGCATGGTTGAGCGATCGATCACTAAACTATGGTAACGGGTGGCAGTAAAAGGATTTTCTAAGCCTTGAAATACCCCTTCACTGTTGTGATAGATTGGGGAAGTTTTGCCGTGCATCAAGACCGGGGCCGAGACCACATCCCCTCCGAATACCTGACCGATACTTTGATGACCGAGACAGACCCCCAAAATCGGCAAATGGGGGCCAAATTTAGCGATTAATTCCAGAGATATGCCCGCATCGACCGGACGACCGGGACCTGGGGAAATGACAATCCCATCTGGCCGCATTTGTTCGATTGTGGCCAGATCGATTTTATCATTACGATAGACCTCGATCGGCAAGGCGATCGGAAACTCGGAGGCTAATTCTCCCAAATACTGGACTAAATTGTAGGTAAAACTATCATAGTTATCGATGACGATTATCAAGAGTCCCTCTCCTTTCTCTAGCCTCGCTCAGTATTTTCATTCTACACCTCTGCTGTCTCGATCGAGATAGCAGGGCCATAGCAGGTAAGCTATTTTTGAGCAGTCAGTTAGAATCTGCCCGGAATTGCTAATCACAGCCTAAACTATCTCTGGTGGCCACTCCCGTGACGGGATTAATGCCATCGGCCCGTTCACACATTAACTTGACCTGATAGTTATCAATTACCGCGTTAGTGAAATCGGCCCCGGTAATAATTGTGTCATAAAAACGGCTGCGAGTAGCGATCGCATCAGTAAAAATAGTATTAGTTAAATCGGCAAAATCGAGGGTAACTCTATCTACCAAAGAGGCGGTTAAATCGGCCCCTTTTAAGTTAGCTTTTAAGAGGACAGCCTCGGTGAGAATACTATAGGATAAATCGGCCTCTTCTAGGTTAACTCCCCGCATTGCGGCAGCTGCGAAAACCCCTCCGCGCAAATCCTGATGGGAGAAATCCCGGTCTTGCAGCTGGGCAAAACTATAGTTAATCGTTTTATCTTGGGCCAAAGCCACCGGACGGGCCGCGAAAAGTAGCCAAAGAATCGCCAGCAAAATAATTAAAACCAGACTGAAAAAATTTTTCAACATTGTTACTGTTGAGCGTCGAGAAACTGGGCCACATCATCACCCACCCGAATAGTTAGGTCTGAGTCTAAAGCACCAGTGGAGGATGATTCTACTTTACCGATTCCCAATTGATTTTTCAAGAGGTTAGCGGACTGAATATCACCTTTTTGGGCAATAATTGCCGTGGTTTCTAGCTTTTGGGAGGAGTCATCGCTAATATAAACATTTGTATAGCCCCGTTTGGCCAGATAATTACGAGTACGACGGGCTAAACCTTTGGTATGGGTGGCATTTTGAATGGCAATCCGCAGACTATAAACGGAGGTTTCTCCCCCCGTGTAGTTATCGGTAAAATTATTAGCCACAATGGTTCTAATTTCGCGACGGTTCAAAATCCAATAACTGCGACCATCGTATTCCTCGAGGCTATTAAACCGGCCGGGGAGTAGGATCATTCTTAAGTCATCCTGTTTAATTTCCCGGCCAAAATTAGCGATAGCCAGCATTTCCTCGACGCTTAAGTTCGTATCGATATATTGTTGTAAAACCTGTACTGCTTTCGGGAGACTGGGGAGAATTGTCGGACTAAAAATCTTTTGTTGGAGTGCTTTTAATAAAATTTGTTGTCTTTGTACGCGACCAATATCGCCGTATTGCGGGTTACGAAAACGGGCAAATTGTTCTGCTTGGTCGCCGTTGAGATTTTGCCAACCCTCTTGTAAATCAATTTCTAATTTTTGGGTGACATCTTTATGATACATTCGTTCGGGTACATAAACTTCCACACCCCCGACTAAATTGACTAATTCCTTAAAGGCATCGGTAGTCACCCGCACATAGCGATCAACGGTGACATCCCCTAAAGTATTAGTGACCACTTCTGCCGCTAGAGTCGGTCCGCCGTGAACGTTAGCATCGTTGATTTTAGTGAAACCGTGGCCGGGGATTCTGACGCGGCTATCGCGAGGGATAGACAACATTCTCACGGTTTTATCGCTAGGATCGAAGCGCACTAGGAGCATGGTATCGCTGCGACCTTTAAATACATCGTCGCTGTTTTTGGCATCTAAAACTCGATCGATGCCCATAACTAAAATATTAACAGGACGAGAAAGCTGCTGATTGATTAAGCTATTCCAAGCTTGATCCTCAAGGATGTCTGTTTGGGTGGGAAAAGATGTTTTTTGGAAGATGGCCCCAATTGGCGCCGGTAAGGGACTAATTAAAGCGACGGCAGCCCCAACAGTGGCGGAAACTAGGGCTGTAAAACTGAGGGTTATTCCCCAAAATAGGCCCTTTTGCAGGGGAGATGCTTTTTTTAAACCGGACATGACCGAACTGACCACCGTGAGGGTATTTTCTGAGTTTTGGCTGTATTCCTGCTTTTCAAACCGCCCCGAAACATTGCCCATAAACTAACCTCAACATCTGATTAAAAGCTTACTTTAGGATGTGACTGCTGATCCATAGAATCTATCTCTAGCGCAAAAGTTCCAAATCTTGGTCACTCCCCTCTCGCCGGCTATTGTAACATATTGTTAAGGAACTGGCTATCATAGACCTCTTGTAAAAACCCAAAATTGTTGTTAGGGTTAGGAGTCAGTAGTCAGAAGAATTAAAGATGAATAACAAGCGATTAAATAGTCTATTTCCAGATTTTATGCCATTTAATCCTTATTTTTGCGGTTTTTGAAGCCTGAAAAGTTAATTAGGGCTTGCTGAAAAAATCTAAAAACCTTGTTGGGTAAGACTTTTAGACTTTTTGTCAATCAAAAAGTACCAGGCATGGGAGTGATCAGGGGGAAAATTGAGGTACTTTTTCCCTGAAAATTAGGTAATTGGCCACCTCAAAACCGGTAAAACCCCACACCCCACACCCCACACCCCACACCCTGCCACCACCGAAAAACTTTTTCAGCATACCCTAATTATGCAAGAGGTTTAATAATTTTTCAGGGATTCAGTTCGGTTATAGATTAAGCTGCCCGCACATTTAAATTGGTTGTTGAGATAAGGCAAGAGGTAACAGGCAAGAGGTAACAGCAAAGGGATTGGGGGAGATTGAGTTAATCTAAGGATAGGCGGTTAAAATGCGTCTTAGATTATCTTTGTGGCCAAGAATTAAGAGAGGTGGAAACTTGAAGATGACAGAACTAAGGTTATTCTCCTTATTTATTTTCTGATTCAATCCTCGATTTTATACCTTAGCTTTTGGCTAGTAATGCAGTTTTTTCTGTCAATAAATTCTGATCTATTTTTTATGAAAATCATCTCTCTTACCCCATCATTCACCCAGGAATATCTCTGTATAAAAGACTTAAATCTCTACAATTCTCCCAGTTGTCAAGAGTTAGCTACCCAAGCACAACGGGGAAGACAATTAAAATTTATTTCCCTAGAAATTACCGAAAAAGGGCTACAAATTCAGCTAAGGGAAGATAATTATTTAGCTTGGTTATCCCGAGAAGATTTGGATGCAATTGCAGCGGCCGCCACAGCTTATCAAAAAATTCCTCTAACTCGTTCAGAAATAGAAAAACATATTCCTGAGATTATCACTTTTACTCAGGAAGCAATGAACCGTACCAATCATTATTTCTGGGGTGGAACCCTTGCACCTAATTACGATTGTTCAGGATTAATCCAGGCTGCTTTTGCCACTTTTGGCATTTGGTTGCCGAGGGATTCCTATCAACAGGAAGCTTTTTGTCAAAAAATAACCCGAGAGGAATTACTACTAGGAGATTTAATTTTTTTTGGTGATAAAAGAGTTAATCATGTCGCTTTATATCTAGGGAATAATCAATATATCCACAGTTCAGGAAAAGAAACAGGTAACAATGGTATCGCTATAAATATGCTCACCGATGATAGGGATAGCGTCAGTCGTCATTATTTTCAAAAATTATGGAGTTTCGGTCGAGTTATGCACAATTAATCAGTTATCAGTTATCAGTTATCAGTTATCAGTTATCAGTTATGGGTTTACTGTTCACTGTTTACTGTTCACTGTTTACTCTCCCCCATAGATAATCATGTCAGAAAACATCTCCCTAAGCGGTCTATCAATTCGTCGTCACATAGGAGTATTGATGTTAACTATAGCAGTTATCATCATCGGTCTTTTTTTTCTAAATCGTTTACAAGTAGATTTGCTTCCTTCTATCACTTATCCCCGCATTAGTTTAAGGATGAATGTCCCTGGAGTTTCCCCGGAAGTTATTCTCGAAGAAGTAACTAAACCCCTAGAAGAAGGAATGAGTGCCACCGAGGGAGTAGTGCAAGTTTATTCAGAAACTCGCGAGGGAAGGATGCGAGTAGATTTATTTTTTCAACCGGGGGGAGATTTAAATGTTGCTTTAAATGAAGCTACCGAAAGTTTTAATCGTGTCCGACAAAATTTACCCGATATTATTGAGGAACCGCGCTTAAACAAATTTGAACCTTCTCGTTTACCCGTCTATGAATTCGCTCTCGTTTCTGATACCCTACCCCTAAAAGACTTAAGATTATTTGCTGATGAAGAATTGGGTAGAGAATTAGGGTTTGTGGAAGGAGTGGCAGTGGTAGATGTGATTGGGGGAGTTAGAGAAGAAATTCAAGTTAATATTGACCTGCAGCGATTACAATCTTTAGGAGTGGGATTAAATCAGGTTTTAGACACCCTAAAAAGACGTAATCAGGACATCTCTGGGGGCCGACTAGAGGGAGAAACCGGGGAACCTTTAACCCGCGCGATGGGGAAATTTAAAAACGTAGGGGATATCCAAGATTTAGCGCTGACCGATAGTAATAATCCCGAAGAAAAAATCTATCTGCGGGATGTGGCCAGAGTTATCGATGGGACAGAAGAACAAAGAATTTTTGTCACCCTAAATGGAAAAAATGCCGTCAGGGTTAGCGTCCAAAAACAACCGAATGCGAACACGATTGCTGTGGTAGAAGGGGTGAAAAAACGCATTGCCGAATTAAAAAAATCCGGGTTAATCACTGGGGGGATGCAAGTTGTCCCTACTACCGATGAGTCTGTATTTATCCAAAATGCGGTTAATAACGTGGTTTCTTCGGGACTAGCGGGGACAATTTTAGCAGGATTGACTGTATTCGTCTTTCTCGGTTCCCTGCGACAGACTTTTATCATTACCCTAGCGATTCCTCTTTCTACCCTCGTCGCAATCATCTGTATGAAGTTATTCGGGTTATCGATAAATGTGTTTAGTTTGGGAGGATTGGCCCTAGGGGTGGGTATCGTGGTGGATAATTCCATTGTCATGCTGGAAAATATTGCCCTCAAAGTTAATCAAAACCAAAATAAGCGAGATTTTTTAGAAATTGCCCGTAATAGCAGCCAAGAGGTAGAATCTGCTTTAGTGGCCTCCACTGCGACTAATCTCGTCTCTATCCTGCCATTTTTATTACTGGGTGGTTTTATCTCTCTGCTGTTTAACGAGATTATCCTCACTATCAGTTTTGCTGTGGCTGCTTCTCTCCTCTCTGCGTTAACCGTTGTTCCCATGTTAGCCAGTCGTTTGTTAAATATGCAGGTTTCTAGTGGTATTCAGCGATTTTGGCTCTTAAAAGTCTTTAGTCAACGTCTAGAAGGTTTAACTATTCTCTACGGTCGTTGTTTAGCTAAAATCATCCGCTACAGAATAGCTGTTATCCTGCTGGCCTTTTTAATTTTAGGGGGAAGTAGTTTTTATCTCTGGCAATATATCCCCCAGGAAGTCTTTAGTCGTATTCAAACCGGACAGGTGAACGTTTTTGCTCAATTTCCCCCCGGTACCAATTTAAATGCTAACCGTCAGGTGATGGGGGAAGTAGAAAAGATTTTATTATCACAACCAGAGACTAAGTACGTTTTTACTACCAGTGGCGGTTCTCTTTTTGGCACAACTACCAATGAAAATATTTTGCGTGCTTCTAGTACGATTAATCTCAAACAAGGCACTAATACAGAAGCATATATCGAACGCATGAGCAAAGCACTAGAGCAATTAAACCTCGTTAACGTGCGTTTGCGTCTCACCCCCGGTCAAGTGCGCGGTATTATTCTTAATAACTCTCCCTCCGTCGGTGCTGACGTGGATGTGATGTTACAGGGACTCGATGGGAAAACTTTAGAGCAAGCTGGTGAAGAAGTCCTCAGTATTCTCGATGAAAAAGTCCCTAGTGCGCGTTTTCGTCCCGATGCTGACCCCAGACAACCGGAAATCCAGATTAAACCCGATTGGACGCGCTTAAATAGTTTGGGATTGAGTACCCTGGAAGTGGGACAAACGGTAAGGACTGCTATTCAAGGATCGATCCCCACCCAACTGCAACGGGGAGAAAGATTAATCGATATCCGGGTGCAATTGGACTCCAACTCGCGGCAAAAAATTAGTGACATCTCACAAATACCTATTTTTGTCAATAGACAAGAAGACTTAAAATTAGCAGATATCGCCAGGATTGAAGGGGGAAAAACCCCAGCAGTCATCCAGAGAATTAATCAGCGTCAAGTTTTTATTATTATCGGCAGTTTAGTCGAGGGGGCGAAATTAAGTGACGCACTCGCAGGGGTACAATCGGTTTTAAATTCCACTCCCTTACCCGATGGTATCAGCATTTTACCCAGTGCTGCCGCCACGTCTAATCAAGAAATTCAGGGTTCTTTGGGTTTATTAGCGGGTTTATCGGTATTTTTAGTCTTTGTGGTCATGGCCGTGCAGTATAACTCGCTCATAGACCCTTTGGTGATTATGTTAACCGTTCCTTTGTCCCTAGCGGGGGGAATTTTTGGACTATATTTGACCAAAACCCCGATTAATGCCATTGTCATCGTCGGGGTGGTGTTATTGGTGGGGATTGTGGTTAATAACGGGATTATTATGGTGGAATTAGCCAATCAATTGCGGCAAGAATTCGGTTTTACTCGACTACAAGCTATTTTAAAGGCCGCTCCCCAACGTTTACGACCGATTTTAATGACTACCGTGACCACGGTTTTAGGTTTATTTCCCCTCGCTTTAGGATTGGGAGAGGGGGGGGAATTCCTGCAACCTTTAGGAATTGTCGTTTTTTCAGGTTTGTCTTTAGCAACTCTGTTAACTCTGTTTATTATTCCCTGTTTTTACGTTTTATTCTCCAGAAAATAATCTTCTTGCACAGTGGGGTGTGGGGAAGTGGGGAAGTGGGGAAGTGGGGAAGTGGGGAAGTGGGGAAGTGGGGAAGTGGGGAAGTGGGGAAGTGGGGAAGTGGGGAAGTGGGG
>SFBL01000087.1 GCA_007095785.1 Microcystis aeruginosa Ma_SC_T_19800800_S464 | reverse complement strand
CTGTCTATCTCCAGCGTTGGATAATAATTATCTGTCAAAAAATAATGCTTCTACACAAGTTCTCTATTTAAATAAGAGAATTTTATCTGATTTTTTTTCAAAATGAGAATTGCTGATTTTTAATCGCTACCTGCGAAATTCCCCCGGCCGGTTTCACCCCTGGTACTTCTTCCGGTGCTACCCGTACTGCTTCCGTACCGGTGGGAACGATAATACTGCCAATGCTATTGCGAATACCACCGCCATTTTTCAGGGAAATAACCACGTTAGCATCGGTTTTTTTGGCCTCAGCTAGGTTAGCATCGGCGGTAATATTGCCGAGGTTGGTTTCCTGTTGGCGAACTCCATCTAATCCTGTCCCCGACCTTTGACCGTTGAGGAAAACTCGCGTAAAACCGAAGAAATTGCCTTCTTGAGCGTTAATAACCTCTCTGAGGGAATTGGTAATCCCCCGAATTTCGGGGTCTTCTAACCGGGCCCCCCCACTTCCGTCACCCCTTGGGCATCGGTGGCGTAAGCGCCGCTAATATTGGGATTGTAGCTTTCCGGAATGATATGACCACTGCTATCAAAATCGATAACTAAGCGCCCGACGTACTTATAATTGGCATCGGTATTAACTACCGCTACCGGTTTACCGTCCGCATCGAATTTGACAATGGGGTAAACGCCCTGGAAAGTGTCTCCGGCGCGTAAACGGTCATTTTCGTCGGTTGAACGGGTATGGGAACCACCAGCGACAATAATATCGACATTGCGTAAACGTTCTGCTAGGGCCTGTTCGATCGATAATTGTTGCATATGGGCTAACACAACAACCTTATTCATCCCCGGATTAGCGGCCAAAAGTGCATCGACGGAAGCTTGAATAATGGCCGCTAAAGCATCAAGGTCATTTGGATTAGCAGGAGAAACTCCCACGTTACCCGGACTAGAAATTGAGCGTAAAATCGGGGTAGTTGCCCCAACAATGCCAATTTTCTCGCCATCGGGCAGGGTAATCACCGTACTCTTAGCGATTTTATTAGCAATGGTACTCGCTTCCTGACCATCGGCAGTCACTAAACTGGCTAAGTTGGTATCGGGGGCAAAATTAAGATTAGAACTGAGATAGGGGAAATTTGTACCAGGATAGTTGCCATTGGCAAGAATTAGATTACGGACAACTGCTGTACCTTGGTCAAATTCATGATTGCCAAAAGCGTTCGCTTGTACTCCTAAATTGTTGAGAATCTGGATATCGCCGCGGCCAACTGCCCCGAATACCTGTTCGCTGGCACCAAAAAATAGCCCCGGAATGTAGGCATCTCCAGACGCAAGGGTGAGGGTATTGGCAAAACCTGCTACACCGTCATTATCGATGTCCTGCTGTCGCAAAGCATTTAACACCGCACTCATGCGCGGGGCATCATCAAGGGCTGAAATTCCGCCTTCGTTGTCGGAAAAATGGAATAATTGCAGTTTAAAGGGTTGGGGAGTGGTTAAATTTAAACCAATTAAAACGGGATCGTGATCACTGGTACGATAGGGATTAATTTGGTAGAGTGCAGAGGGGTTTAAGGGAGGATTGGAGGGATTTTCCCCGGGGTCAACGATATTGTCATCGTAGTCGAAAACACTAGGTTCATCAGCGTTAATGTGCCATTCCGTCACTCCCGTTACCTGGGAGGCTAAACTAGCATTAGCGAGAGCATGGTCGAGATAACCAGCTTGACCGTCAAAAACGTAGGAATAAGCGTTAATACCCCCAAATTGACCCACTAAGTTTGTATATCCGGCGGATTCGAGCGCTCGAATTGGGTCCTCTTGGGCGTAGGCATTGAGATCCCCGATAATTAAATAATCCCTATCACCGCTATTAGTGGGATCCGTCGCTATCCAATCCCTTAAGGCTAAGGCCGCATTGGTACGACTGGCATTCCAGAAACCTTGACCATCCCCTCGATCGAAGTTAGGATCACTTGTATTAGTTAAACCCGATTGACCTTTTGATTTTAGGTGATTGACGACTAAATTAAATTTGGCACCGGTATTGACTTCTTGGAAGGCTTGTGCTAGGGCGGGACGATTGCGAGTATCATCAAAACGAGCATCAACGCTACTGTCTAAGATCTTAAAATCACCTACAGGGGTCACTTTAGCAGGTTTGTAGATGATTCCCACCTTAATCGCATCGGTGCCAATTGTCCCTGTGGGGATAAAAGCGTAGGTTCCTGCACCGGCAACAGTATTTAAAGCGTTAACAAGGTTAGATATCGCCCCATCGCCATTATTTTCCAATTCTATCAACCCGAAAACATCGGCATCAAGACCGATAAGCGCCGTGACTAATTTATCCTCTTGACGCTGAAATTCATTGATACTATTGGCACCCCGGGCATTATTAGTGCCATTGGCGATGGTGGTAAAGTAATTAAGGACGTTATAGCTGGCAATTTTTAGCCTACCCCCCACATTAGTGGGCGTTTCTGAGCGATTATTGACCGATTGGAAGTCCACACCTTGGTTATTCTGGACGCGATAGACTCCAAAACGTTGGTCTAACACTCCCGTTAATCCCGTGACCGTGTCCCCGGCCCGTAAAATATTACTGGTACTGAGGGGATTGCCACCGCGTCCGAATAGAGTCGTCGGAAAAGTGCTATTACTGCCATCATCAAGGGTAATCCGTCGCAGATTATTACTCGCTTGTAAAGTATTGGCATCTGTCCCCGGATTGGTAACGTTAGTGGGTTGCTGTAAACGTCCCCCAGAGGATAAAACCACACTACCAAAACGACCAAGTTGGAAATATTCGGTTAAAGAGAGAGTTTCGGCGAAAGTTGTCCGCATTCCCTCAAAAGCTTCTAAAACTTGCGGTTGAGCATTGGCTGCCGAGAGATTGCTAATAGTGGCGGCCGTGGGTAAGGGATTATCATTAGAAATAATTAACGCTTCTGTGATGCTGCTCAGTTGGGTTAAGGATACATTAGCACCACCGAATTCACTAACTGTTCCTGTAATTCTGACTTTATCGCCGACTGCAACGTTAATAATCGGGATATTGCCTTCAAAGATAAATAAGCCTTCGGAAGTCAGAGGATTACTATCGCTATCGCTATCTTCCTCCTGAAGATAAAAACCACTTAATCCCGTATTACCCTGGAAATCTCCCACCACGATCGCCTCTACAGTCACCAATTGATTTAAAATTGGACTGACTAAACCCGTGCCTTGAATTTCATGGATTTTTACGAGGGTAGGAGTGGGCAGAACAAATGTACCGGGAGCGGCTAAACCACTCACGGCAATATCATCAATTGCGTATTCATCGCGATTACCGCTACCACCAACATCATCCCCCGTCCAACGCAGGAAAAAATTACTATTAGCGGCGATACTTAATCCAGAAAGGGTAATAGAACGAGTTACCGACTGCCAACCCAGACTATCGGAACTCTTCGGGGTGGTAAAATCCAAACTGCTAACAGCAGTAAAACTATTTCCGTCCCCAGAATAGGAAAAATTGAGAGAATTATCCCGATTTTGGTCGTTGCGAAAGCGGATGATATAGGAAAGAGTAATCGAATCCACTAGGCTATTAGTGACATTCTGTAAGCGTAGGGTGATAGCGCCGGGGGTAAAATCATCTCCTGTGGGTTGTACCCCAAAAGCATTATTTCCCGAAGCGATGCTGAAAGCATAAACTCCCCCGGTGGTGACAGGGTTAGATGTCTGTCCTCTGGCAAAATCTCCTGAAGAAGTACGGGTGTCCCCATAGGTCATACTGCCATCGGAAAGACCAGAAATAATCCAAAGGTCGGAATCTAGCTGACCTAGACTCGGAATCGGGGCGAATCCCGAACCAGTAAAAGTATTAAAATTTTCTGTAAAGGTAGCGTTACTCATACTGTAGTGATGAAGATGCCTTTACTACCCTAGAGTTCAAGGATTAATCTGGGGTAAACCTGTAGTTAAGGGACAGTGTTAGTTCAATTAAGCAATATTTATCGGTGATTTATCGAATGGGGTGCATTGTCAACTGTATTGCCTTTAAACTGAGTAGGGGTCGAGAAGGTCGTCGTCCCCATCCCCTGCCATTCCGAACCGTACATGAGACTTTCACCTCATAGGGCCTCTAGTTTGACTGTTCCCTTTGTCAAGTTAAGGAAGTTACAGTGAGTTGGATGCTATCTCGATTATTGCCATAGGCGATGATCACATCGTTAGCAAAGCAGTAAAGCCGTCCTGTTTTTGGGGCTATAAACTGTTTATTTGTGCCGATGAGGAACAAACTATCTTGATCTTTATCAATTGAGCCAATGAGTGAAAACCAAGCTGAATTAGGCATTCGTCGTAGTCCTTCACATAGTTTCAGAAAGAAATTAGGACTTTCATAACCATCAGCATTAGAGGTAATTGTCCAGTCTGTCCATTGACCTGTTGCTTGAAAATGATATTCTTGTCCAGCGACAAGATTAATTCCTGTATCGTTCCAGATTAGTTTTGAGTCTATGGTTACAGGGAGATTTGTGTTTTGCATTACCTTTTCTCCTTTTTTATGAAGGTTGTGAAATTTGAGATCACACTAAATAATTAGCTTAATGAAATGGCTCTGGTATTTTGTTGACATCAATCCAAATTTCAAATTGTTTTTTAGGGAGATTAGGATAATTTCCTGATAGATCATGGCTAACAAAACATCCCTCTGGTTTTTCAGGACAATACTTTTGGTTAAGAGTTACCTGTAACTCATTAGCTAACGATTCTTCATCTGTATGGAAATACCGAATATCTCCATATTTGCCAGAAGGAGACTTATATACTGCAACAAATTCTATCCCTGGAGCATTCCATTTCTCTGATAATGTTTCTCTGAATTTATCAATATCTTCCTTCTTGTTTTGATTGTTGTATTGAATAAAAACTAACCCTTTTTTTTCATCTTTAGCTTGTTCTACTGTGTTTAGTAAAGCACTCACAAAAGCATTATTTTTTTTCAGATCAGACTTATCTATTGATTTTGATTGTTCACTTATATTTGGATTAGGATCGGTTTTACTTCCTGGTGTTTGCGCTATTTTGGATTCCACTTCTTTTGCTTTTTCGGCATCTAGTGCTTTAATGATTTTCAGAGCTTTTTGTGAAATCGGGATATTTTTTTCTTGAGAGGTAAGATTGGTTTCAAGAATTGTCTCTGAAACGTCTATCAACATATCTCGGTGTTTGGGCAGTTTTTCCTCAAGAATATACAAGGAATACAGCATACTCAGTGCAATTTCTCGATTTTCCGCATTAGAAGCTAAGTGATCGATGGTAGTTTCAAAAAATTTAGCATCCTCTAGTTTTTGATTAACACTATTAAGGTTCAAATTGATGAAAACATTTGAGACTGCAATGATCAAAAGCATTATTGTATTAACACTATCAACCCGATTCCAAGTAATTTCTGAGCGATTTTTGTTGATTTCAGAAATCTCTTTATCTTTAGAAGAAAGATTAGTGTTCATGGTTTTAACCTCTACTCAATATGAAAAATGAAAAGACAATTCAACGGAATTATTATCTATTTCTATTTTGCCAATCCTGTTTGACCATGTTGTCAGAAGGCAATTGAATAATAATTGCTTCAAATTTTTGACGCTCTGATGAGTTACCAATGCCGAGTCCAAAATCAATTAATCGTAATGACATTTGACGATTTAATGAAGATTGCTGTTTTAAAATTGAGAGCAAAAAATTCGGGTTTTGGTTGGCAAAATTGGTAATGGATTCGGCATAAATTTCTGCATTTACCCCATCCATTGCGCCAGACATTTTAATGAGGGTTTCTGCGGCCATGCGATCGCCTTGTATCGCCTTTTTACCTAAATGATTCATGGTAGGATATCCCACTTCGTATAAAAGATAATGGGCTTTATCGCAAGAAACTTTGCCGATTTCGTTACCCGCAACCCAACCCTGAAAAGGGCTATTAATTTGCCACCAACCTTGACGTTTTATTGTCAGAGAAAGAGAAAATCCAGTTGGTAATGTACCAACAATATTATTTTTTTGAACCCTAGGAACAGAACGCACATTGACATAACCATCCGAAGCGGTAACAGCAAACTGTTCACACTGTTCTGCGTGGAGAGGGTTAATCACCACACTTACGAATAAGGCCGATGCCAGTAAAAGTTTGTACATTGTTCGTGAGTAAATCACCGAATCAAAAAAGAGTGGGGTGATCACTATGAAAGATCATTATGATCACCCTTGAGTAAGCTATTATTGAGGTTGAGGACAAGTTCCTAATCCCCAATCTACATATAGATCACGGGGATTAGTATCTCGTAGCCAACTAACTAATTTTTTGTAGTCAGCAATATCGTAGATACCAAGGCAACCTGCCGTTCCTGGACAAGGACCATGACAATATTTTCCATTCCAATCAATATGGATTTCAATGGCACTCCGCCGTGTGGAATTCGGTCCGACATATTTGATAGGGGTAGTAACTGGACCCAGACCATTACTAAAAACAGTCGGGCCATATTTATCTTTGCCACCTGCCCAGAGAATGTCATTAATGTACCATTTGCCTTCAGGCAGCGGTTCCATGGAACCCGATACACTTTGAGGACCTGTACGGAATAGTTGTTTACTCCGTTGTCCAGAGCAAACTTTAAGATGATCTTTTACCTGTCCATTCTTGATATATTCCAAAATGAGAATATATAAACCATCACCGTCTTTCTGGTTAGTTTTAGTCAGTCGGAGATAAGTTCCGGGAGCAGGTTGAGGAGTAGATGGGGATGTTGTTTCTTCTCCCCACAATTTAGCCCAAGTTTTTGGTCCGACTTTCCCATCCGCTTCGGAGTGACCAAAAACGTCAGCTTGGAATTTTCTGACTGCCTCATCCGTGCCACTGCCAAAGATACCATCCAATTCTTTCTGGTAATAGCCTAAATCTTTTAAGCGTTCCTGCATTTCTCGGATATCATGGCCTGGAGCATCTTCATCACTCATGCCTTTCAGTAACAGTCCTCGATTTAATTGAGGTGGATTTTCCACTAGAGAAAGTGTCTGATTACGACCTGCGAATAAAACTTGTGCTGCTTGCGGAATAGGACTCCCCGGTTCAGCAAGATGAAAATTCCGAGCATTAGGATATTGTTGCAACAGATCGATCAAATCATCTTTAAAATTGGTTTCTAGTTTGACAACCTCTACCACTTGTTGATCATTGTAGGCAACAACTACTGTATTTCCCCCATCTAAATATCCTTTCAACCAAGTTACAGAATGTTCAGGAGAGACTTCAAGCTCAATAGGAGTTCCAAAACTATCATTTTTACGGAATAAAGCTTCCTCATCTTTACGGCGATTTGTTAACCCCTCAAGTACAACTTTTACTCCGTTAACTGTTGCTTTATTCCATTCTTTAAACTGATTAGCCGCTTCGTTATAATTTGGCTGATTTAACAGACGTCGTAAGGTACTGTCTTGAAAAGCTCCAATGCCTACGTTATAAGCAAAGGAAATTAAAGCGTCAAACTGATTTTGATTTAGAGCAACATTTACCAATTTATCCACAGCTTTTGCTTTTTCCTCACATTCATGGACAAGGAAACCTTCTGCTTGTTGATCGGTAATAGTATCCCCTTCCCGAACACGTCGTCCATCAGGATAGCAAGTTGTTCCAATTCCAATCGTCCAAACGCCAGCTGGACACTTATAAGCGGTAAGCTTGCAACCTTCCCACTTTTTGATCAGATCAATACAGTTCTGTGAGACTTTCATGGCAAATCCTCCTAATTAGGTCAGATTATGGGTTTTTATGTAAGTAAAGTGAAAGCGACATTTTTGAGGGAGAGAAGTGCTAAACAGAGACTATTTCTTTCTTTCTCAAAGCACCAAACTCTTTTTCAAGCATCATTTGAATTTCGGGAATAGGAGGTTTATAAGGGGGATTGACATTCAGGTCTGTCCAGCGATTTTTAACACTTTCATGCAAATTGCTAACATCCCCTTCAAACTGACGAGGTGCTGTTCCCGCTACATTAAATGGCCATTTTGACGTATTATCAAAACTCGCACTACAATTGGGATGAACTTCATGTTGAATATAACTTTTATCTAAGGCCAAACCCAAGGCTTCGACTTGTTCCATCATCCACAATAAAGCTCCATCAGATAGGCCGGACTCTTCCTGAGAACCTCCCCCAACGCAACCATGACCCCCCGGAAACCAAACTTGAACCACTTGTTCTTTTTGTTGTCTGATGTGGGTAGAATGGGGACGCATTAGTGTTACATCAAAGACCTTACGAATTTCATCAATAGCCACTGCATGAAACGCCTTTTCAATTGTAGGATTGATGGTCGAATCATAAAAGCGATAACGTTCGTTGAACTTTTCATCTAAATGCAGAGAATGAACGATATCGGGGATACCTAAAGAAGCAACCGTATCCCAACAGCATAAGGCTTTAATGGGAACCCGTCGTCCATACTGATTACGGAAATCAATGGCATTTTTACCGTTAGGTGCGTTATTTGGTTCTTGTTTTTCTCGGTAAATTTCGTAGGCTTTGGGGATTTGTCGGATAAATTCCCGATACAACAAACCACAATTATAAATTAACCCGGCTAAACAGCGTACAGTGTAAGCTCCCCGACTAAACCCAAAGAGATAAATTTCATCTTCAGGTTGATAGTTTAAGCACAGAAAACGATAGGCATCCTCAATCTTATGATCCATGCCAATGCCTAAAGCACCTCCACCAATTTTAATTAAAATATCAGTCACCTCGGCATTAGTTTGTTTTGTCCCAATGCCTTCGTCATAATAGATGATTTGACGGATGGGGTTGCCCTTAGTATCATCAAGTGGCGTGATAGCTTGTGCCATTTTGACAACATTGGTAGGATAACCTTGTCCTAAATCTTGCCAAGTTCCATCACAACAAACAATAAGACGGCTTTTCATAGCGATGAACCTCCTAGGTTTCTTAAAACTCGCCAGTTTATGGAATATTTGAGGATTCTAGTGAATCATGACTCAAAATTATCGAGATTTTCCTTAAGGTAAAATTTCCGCAAGACTCAACCAAGACAAAGGAAGTTCTAACTCTGTTCGGAAGTGAAATAGATGAGTTAGATAGCTGGCTTGACTAGGTAAAATTAGATGCGGTACTTATACTTAACACTCTAGATTATTGATCAGAATTTACCGCCCTAAAGACGGCAAATTAATACATTTCTTTAGATTTATGTATATAAGTTTACAGAATATTGTTGAGCTATTTATTAATAAAAAAAGTTGAGTTTGATTGCAAACCATCTTAACACCTAAGCTCGCCAACCTGAACTTTAGCCGATTCTCGATCGCAATTTTAGCCCACCCTAGCACTGCGCTCTTTTCCCACAAGGATTTTTACCGAGAAAAATGATCTGTCTGCCTGAGAACAGGCTATAGTGATCATCAAACCCTCAGTGAAAAACTTCCCGTGTCTTCAGTATTCCGCCTTCCTCCCTATTTTTCCCCCGCTCTGCAGCGTCGAGTCATCAAAACTCTCGCCGCAAAAAAAACCCGTCAATTCTTGACATGGGCGGCAGCTTGTGCTAGTTTTTTAATCCTCTGGGCGTGGAATTGGCAGTTAGTTTTGGCCACTTTAACCGGGGTGGGGGCGATGATTGGAGTTTACCATCTCCAGGGTCAAAACTGGCCATCGCTGTGGCTGTGGGGGCGTGCTTTTTTCAGTGCCGATAGCGGTAAGTTAACTTTAGCGGTAGTCTGTGGCGGTTTGGGCAGTTTAGCCACCTATCTCGCTGTCGCCATTTGGACCTATGCCGAAAATCGCTGGTTGGCCCTGGCCTCAATTTTGCAAGGATTTGGCACGGTTTCGACTTTAATCCTGCTAGGATGGCATTTTCTCGACCATCGCGGTCAAAATGAGTCAAAAAACTTCGATCGCTGGTTAGAAAAATTAACAGTCAATGATCCCTTAATGCGCTTAATGGCAGTCCGACGTTTAAGTGAAATGCAACTTTCCCCCAGTCGTCGAGAACAATGCCAAGAATACTTCCGTTATCTTCTCTCGCGAGAAACCGATGCACAAGTGCGATCGGCTTTATTGGATAATTTTTCTGGCAAAGAGGCAATCAAACCGCAACCTTTACAAATACCCCTACAGGTGAAAAAATCCCTCCTAAAATACGATTAATACTAAATCCTGTTTAAAAAGTATAGGGAAGTGGGGAAGTGGGGAAATTGAACTAAAACCCCAAAACCCCAAAACCTAAAACCTGTCTCCTAACGACCGGCTCCCGACTCGGAGAATACTGACGACCGACGACCTGCACCTGAATCCTAGGCCACCATTTAAGATAACTGCTATAGTTAAAGCTAAAGGCTCACTGTAGAGGCTGAAGACGATATTTTTTTACACCAAAGTTAACTCGCGCTCCTCGATATTTTGGAACATCAGTGTACTCAGATAACGTTCCCCGAAACTAGGCTGAATCACCACAATTAATTTACCCTCATTTTCCGGTCGTTGGGCCAGTTGAATCGCGGCACAAAGATTGGCACCGGAAGAAATCCCCGAAAGCAACCCTTCCTCTTTTGCCAGACGACGACCAAATTGAAAAGCTTCCTCATCACTGACAGTAATTACCTCATCAATCAGATCTGTGCGTAAAACTTCTGGAATAAAACCTGCACCGATACCTTGAATTTTATGGGGACCGGGATTACCACCAGAAATCACCGGACTATTGAAAGGTTCCACCGCGACTACTTGAAAACTAGGTTTACGCGATTTAATCACTTCAGCGACTCCCGTAATCGTGCCTCCAGTACCCACACCCGCAACAATAAAATCTACCTGTCCCTCCGTATCTTGCCAAATTTCCTCAGCAGTGGTGAGACGGTGAATTTCCGGGTTAGAAGGGTTGCGAAATTGTTGCAACATATAAGCGCCGGGGATACTATCGACAATTTGTTGAGCGCGTAAAATTGCCCCTTTCATGCCTTGGGAACCGGGGGTAAGTTCTAGGGTAGCACCGTAGGCTTTTAACATCGCCCGGCGCTCTAAACTCATCGTTTCCGGCATAGTTAAAATTAAGCGATAACCCTTAGCTGCCGCAGTCATCGCTAGAGCAATTCCCGTATTGCCAGAGGTGGGTTCCACTAAAACCGTGGTTTCTGGATTGATTAAACCCGCTTTTTCGGCGCTATTAATCATGTGGGTGCCAATGCGATCCTTGACGGAAGCAGCGGGATTCATCCCTTCTAATTTCATCACAATTCGGCCAAGACAGCCCTCCGCCTGGGGAATCCGATTCAATTGTACTAAAGGAGTGCGGCCAACCAATTCGGTGACATCGTGAGCGATACGCATGATATTTTCTCTGTCTAGGTGATTCGTGTGCTTAGTTATAGCGGTAAGCTCTCAGCTTTAGCGTTTGAGAATTTCCTCACTAGCCAAGCGGAGCGCTATATAGCTCACTTATAGCAAAGGCCAGCCCTAGATCGGTAAAATTTCCATTTTCCTTTGTTTCTTCAATCAGTCCGCCTAGCTTGAGAGGATGTACTCTAGAATCTAGATATGATAGGGACAGGATTTTTCTGACAAACTGAAGGTTTTCCCACTGGTGAAAGAGGCTAATCCGTCTTATTTACCCCCTGAAGAACAAGCTTTATCCCTAGAGCAACGTCTGGCTTTTCTCAAGTTACCATTGATTGAGCGCAGGCGTATCCTTGAAGGGCAGGCTGAGTCTATTGTTAACCACTATCAGCAGGATTCTGAATGGCAGGAGTTAATGTCAGATGATATCATCAGCTACTAACTTTGATACTCCCAATCTATGACAGGATGGCCCCAGGACAGATGGGTTAATACTATTCTATTTTATCATCGTTTATTCAAAGATAAAATTGTTATTGAAGATGATAACTTTGCCGAAGGATTAAGCCCGATACTAATTCAATCCGGCATTGCCGCAGAAGATATTATTAATCGACTTTCCCTAGAACAAAATTATCCCAGCGATCGATCTCTACTATATATTTAGTTACATCCGATCAATTTGAGAATGACTCCAAAAGGAGCATTTAAAGTCAGGCTAAATTTTTATAAAATTTTCTTGACTATTATGACAAAAGATGCTATTTTACTCGACAATTATCAGTAGTTTTTGCTGAAATTATCACAAATTACTGGCAAGTTTAATTATTAAAAGAGGTTGAGCGCCTAGGGACAAATTCAAAACCTAGCTGCTAACAACCGAAAAAGTTGGGTTAGTATGAGGGGAGATTACCCTCTGAGGAGTTGCACTAATTATATGGACATCAAATTAATCTTGTTGGCATTAACGGCTGTATTCACCGTCTCTTGTCTCTTTTTCGGCACCCGCAACGGTTTTTACGATAGCGATAACTACGATGGCAATGGTTCCGCTCACTAACCAGTTATCATGATCAGGGTTGCCATGGTTCAACGCTCTACTGCTGTCTGGGGGTCGAAATCCCTTTTATCCTGTTTACCTTTTGGTGTCGGTCACACATCGGAAGGGGTTTGTCTCCTACTGAAAATCGGTCCCTATCGCCTACTTTTAGATTGCGGTTTGGCCGATATGCAACCCCTCACCCAAAACAAAAAACCCCCCGTAGATCTGGTGTTCTGTAGTCATGCCCACAGCGATCACATCCGTGGGTTAATGGCTCTCCATCAGACCTATCCCCAATTGCCAGTTTATGCCAGTGAGGTGACAGTACAACTGCTGCCCCTACAATGGCCCGATTCTGCCGAGGAAATCGGCAGTTTCTGCCAGGGTTGGCCATGGCGATCGCCGATTGCTCTCTTTGATGATCTCACCGTCGAGATTTTTCCGGCTGGCCACCTACCCGGGGCCGCCGTAGTCCTATTCACCTACAAAACCCCCAAACGCACCTATAAAGTCCTCTATACCGGCGATTTTTCCCTATCTAATTTTCAACTGGTGGAAGGATTATCGATCGATCTGCTGCGGGGAATATCCCCCGATGTGCTGATTATTGAAGGCAGTTACGGCACAGAACGCCATCCCCACCGACGACAGCAGGAAAAACAGTTGATGAATCGCATCTATCATGCGATCGCTGAGGGACAAAATGTCCTACTACCCGTCCCCGCCTTGGGATTAGGTCAAGAAATTTTAAAATTACTGCGATCGCACCACCAATTCACGGGCCGCGACATTGATATCTGGGTTGGGGGCAAGATCGCTAAAGCTTGCGATGCCTACCTAGAAATTTTACCACAATTTCCCGCATCTGTCCAGAATTTTGCCAAACATCAGCCCTTATTTTGGGATGAGCGCATCTGTCCCCGGTTGCGAAGGTTGTCAGAAAAACCGACACCTCTAGGGGGAACCACTCCGATAATTTTACTAATCGATCGCCTAGAGGAGGTGAGTAAATACCTGCAAGGGGATAAACCCTGGTTAATGTTAGTTCCCCAACACCTGCACGATATTAACCTGGAGAATCCCCGATTAAAAGCGGCACAGCGTTCGCGATTAATTAGCCAAGAAACCTATCTACTCGCCGAACATAGCGATAGTCGCAACACCACCCAACTAATCCATAACCTGCGACCGCAGCATATCATGTTCGTCCATGGCTCCCCCCTATACCTGGCCGATTTGACCAGTTTAGAAGAATTACAAAGCCGTTATCAACTCCATTCTCCGGCCGTGGGGACCCTGGTAGAATTGCCTATTGGCGATCGCTTTCTGCAACCGACACCTCCGGCCCCGAGTCACTATGAGGGAGAATTAAATGAATCGGATTCGATCGTCACTATCACCTTACCAGAGCCAATCACCCGGGATCCCCGGTGGAGTAATTTCGCCGATACGGGACTGGTGGAAGCGCGCTGGCAAGGGGAAGAATTATTATTGCGGGGAGTCTCCCAACGGGAATTATTAAGCGAGAGTCCCAATCGTATCACCAAAGCTTTAGAGGAGATGGATTGCTGTCGTGTCTGTGTCCACTACAAAAGTCAGCGCTGTTGGAATCCTGCTTCTCCTCTCTACGGTTTTAAAGTGGTTGCTGAAGGCTATTGTCCCGTTTTTGAAGCCAATATATAATTAGGGATTGCTGAATAAATCTAAAAACCTTGTTGGATAATATTTTTAGGCTTTGTCTATAGAAAAAGTTCCTAAGCGTAATTCCCCGGCTGCTGTCCTTCGACCTGATTCTTACCAAAAAGGAGATCAAGTCAAAAAAAGAACCCTTGCCAACATCTGAAACTGGCTCTCAAAGGGGAAGTCCAGTCAAAACTTCTACTGTTTCTCCTGCTTGTATAGTAGTTTTACCCTGGGGAATTATGGCTAAAGCATTAGTACCGGCTAAATTAATTAAATTAGCCGAATTGTGTTGTCCTGGAGCAAGTTGAAATTGATAAACTCCCTCGATAATTTCTATTTTTCCCCAGAGATAAACTTCTCTTTGTCCGTTAGATTTGAGAGTATCGCGGGTGATAACTCGCAGAAATTTGTTCTGATAATCTGTCAATCCCGATAATTTTTTAATGGCCATTTGCACGAAGCGCCAACAGGAAACTAAAGCAGAGACGGGATTACCTGGGATACCAAAGTAAATACAACCGTTAGGAAAAGTAGCGAAGGTTAAGGGTTTACCCGGTTGAATAGCAACGGTGCTAATCAGAATTTTTCCCCCTAATTCCCCTAAAATTCCCTCGATATAATCGTAATCTCCCACGGAAACACCGCCAGTGGAAAGGACGATAGCACTAGAATTAATGGCTTTTCTGATAGTTTCTCTGAGAAGATCAGGATTATCTTTGATTATACCTAAAGGTCTAGGAATTGCCCCTAAACTGCCCACAAATGCGGTTAAAGCGTAGCGATTTGAGTCAATAATTTGACCTTTTTGGAGGGTTTCATCGGGATTAATTAATTCATCTCCCGTGGAGAAAATTGCCACTTTCGGACGGGAAAAAACTGTTAATTCGGTAGCTTGTGCCGTGGCTAAAACTGCTATTTCTGGGGAATTAATGGCAATACCAGCTTTTAATAAGGTATTTCCCGCTCGATAGAATGTGCCGCGTTGACGCACGAAAAGACCTATTTTTTCGGGAGGGATAAGAATCGCCACCCGCTCCCCTTTTTTTTGAGTATTTTCCTGCATGATAATCGTATCACTGCCGGCGGGTAACATCGCTCCTGTAAATATTCGGGCTGTTTCTCCGGGTTGAATAATTTTTTCGGGGACTTTGCCGGCGGGAATTTCGGCGATAATCTTTAAAGTAACGGGATTTTCTGGGTTAGTGTCTTTGACATCTTCGTAGCGGACAGCATAGCCATCCATAGCAGAATTATCCCAGTAGGGAAAGTCTAAATCACTGCTGATATCTTCGGCTAAAATGCGCCCAAAAGCTGCCTCTAGAGAAACTTTTTCTGTTTCCTGTTGGGGTTGAATTTGAGTTAAAATTATAGATTCTGCTTCTTTGACTGAGTACATGGATTAAAAAAATGAACCGATTAGCTAGATTAAGGGTGGAAGATA
Source organism: Microcystis aeruginosa Ma_SC_T_19800800_S464 (assembly GCA_007095785.1). GTDB lineage: Bacteria > Cyanobacteriota > Cyanobacteriia > Cyanobacteriales > Microcystaceae > Microcystis > Microcystis aeruginosa_E. The sequence continues at coordinate 15,217 of SFBL01000087.1, read as the reverse complement.
TACAAGCTTGGATCGGGGAAGTGCATTTATCGGATAGGAAGGGTCAGACTCCCTATTATATACCGGTTTTGAACCAAGTTAATCTCGAGGTTTTCGCTCTCCAGATTCACTGTCTTGAGGGGGAGATTTTGTCTTGGGGAGATGAAACTTTAACTTTTCCTTTGATGAGTGTGATGAAACCTTTTTTGTTATTATATCTTTTAACCCATTTAGGGGAAGATGCTGTTTTTCGTCGCGTGGGAAAACAAGCTTCTAGTTATCCTTTTAATTCTTTAACTCAACTGCAAGAGGATAGAGGTTTTCCCCGTAATCCTCTGATTAACAGTGGTGCGATCGCATTGGCGGATTTATTAGCAGGAGAAACGCCAGAATCTCGCTGTGAAAATTTTCTTTTATGGTTAAATGAAATGGGTAATTGTCAATTATTTTTAGATCGATCTGTGCTTGAATCTGTTCACTCTTATCCTAATGAAAACAATCAAGCTTTAAGCTTAGAATTAGAAAAAAATGCTTATATCAGTCATCGTTATTTAGCCCTAGAAACCTACAATCAAATCTGTTGTTTATCGGGAAAAATTGCCGATCTTGCTAATTTAGGTAAGTTACTTTTAGCTTCTTCTTTTGCCGATATAGTTCTAGAAATTATGACTAATTGTGGACTCTACGAAGCTTCCCAACAATTCGCCCTTGAGGTGGGTTTTCCCACTAAATCGGGAGTCAGTGGGGCCTTATTATCAATTGTACCGCAACAGGGAGCGATCGCTTGTTATAGTCCCCTGTTAAATGAGCAAGGTAATTCAATTTTAGGACTTAATTTACTAACACAGATAAGTCATTTTGTCAAGGAAAATTAATCTATGAAAATAAGCTTTAATTCCTCAAAAAAACACCGATAAACTGGGGAGCATCTCACCTTTGTAACCCCTAAATCGGGTTTTTATGTCAAGCTATTTTGAAAGCCTTGCTAGAAAACAGTTTTAGGAATAAGTATAATTACTCACTTGCATAAATGAGATGCTCCCCTTTTTCCTTTATCTTTCCGAAAGTCCTTGACTTGTTTCAGTTTTTCTATTAAGCTCAACATATATTTTAAAAGTTGGCGGTCACTTCTCATTTTACAAAGACAGTGATCGCTTTTACTTTTGATATTCTGATGGGAGAATGAAACAGCCCTAGGGCAACGATGAGGGTACGTTTTGCCAGTCCGCGAATCTTGAATTCTTTAAGCAGCAATCCGGTCATAATCGTCTTACCGGCCCCGGGGTCGTCTGCTAGTAAGAAGCGAATCCGGGGCAGTTTGAGGAAGTAGTCATAGACGGCCTCAAGCTGATGGGGAAGGGTATCGACGCAGGCGATCGCAAGGGAGAAATAGGGGTCATATTCGTGCGCTAGTCCCCAGCGCAGCGCCTCAACACCGAGTCGAAACTTGAGGGGGTCGCCGTCATAAGACTCGGTTTCTGGGGAGAGCTGCCATTGGGCAAGTTGCTCGGCACCGAGGAAATAGTCATAGACTTGATTGCTGCGTAACCCTTTGCCAAACAGTTTAACTAAACTGCCCATCGGTGTGGCCGTGATCACTTGAACCGCTTCGGGGAAGATTGTTCCCGTAACGATCGCGTTAGACCTGAGTTGGTCAGGGGTGATACCTTTGTCTGGTTCGGTTTGAGCGGTCATGCGTAGGGTATTTCCCAATGGTTATTGAGCAAACGGAAGGCTATACTTAATCCCAATCGGGCGTTTCTGGGATTGTTCAAGTTGGCATCCACACCTCGATTCAGCCATGCCTAGTATGTTTTTTGACTGCTATTTTTCAATTTTATTGGTGAGAGTTCCCACGACATCAATACCGAGGGTTTGATGGACACTGGCGAGGAATTGATTGACGATTTCGGGATAGACTTTGATCAGGGTAGCGAGGGATTTACCATCACCATTATCAACGATATTAACTCGCTCGAGGTGTAAGCGTTTAGGAATTTTAATCGCCTCCTCCAGGATAGTTTCTAACTGTTGAATCAAGAAAATTGCTTCTGCTTCGCTGCCAGTATTTCGCCAAACTTCTGCAAATAATTCGTTAACCAAGGCTTCAGCTTTGGCATTTTCTTCAAAAATTGCCGCTTCTCCTCTAGCGCGGAAAGTTTCGGCTTCCTGCTGCGCTTCTGCGGGTAAAACCTTATCTGCTTGGAGACGTAATCTTTCCAATTCTGCTCTGACCTGTTGCAATTTTTCCTCAACTATAGCACGTTTTTCCTTAGCGGCGGCGATAGTTATTTCTTCTTCCGATTTAGCCTGTTGTTCCAGTTTTGCCTTTAACTTTCTCAACTCGTTTTCTTGCTCTAAAATAATAATTTGATCGCGGGTTTTAGCTACGGTTGCTTGTTCCTCACATTCCGCAACTATTTGTTCAGCTTCATTGAGGGCATTTGATTCAGCAATTTCAGCATCACGCATGACTAAAGCGATTCTTTCCCGTCCGAGGGAGTTAAGATAATCCACGTCATCGGCAGCATTTTGAATTTTGAGAGTATCAATTTCTAAACCGAGTTTAAACAGGTCTTGACTGACGTTACTGGTAATACTTTCGGCAAATTTTAGGCGATCTTCGTTCACTTGTTCGGGGGTCATTGTTGCGACTACACCCCGCAAGTTTCCTTCTAAAGTTTCTTTAGCTACGCGAATAATTTCTTCTCGATCTCGATCTAAAAAACGTTCGATCGCATTGCCGACTATTTCAGGTTTAGAACTAACTTTCACGTTAGCAATGGCCACTATATTCAGGGGAATATTGCCCTTAGAATAGGCATTTTTAATCTCAATTCTGATCGGAGTTGTGGTAACATCCATCCGTTTAACGGTTTCTAAAATTGGAATACGAATCGCTCGACCCCCGGATACCACTCGATACCCCACATCCTGTCTATCTTTTGATTTACGTTTCATCCCACTCAGAATTACCACTTCATTGGGTTTACAAATACACAAAAAAGAATTGATAAACCAAATCGCACCGATCCCCAGGAATATCAATAAAGCAATGGGAACACTATTCAATAATAAATTGCCAGCACTGTTGTTATTATTGTTGTCGTATTGATTGGGATTGATTTGGATGAGATAGGAATTATTTTGACTATTCATAGTTAGTTACCCTTTGGTTTAGAAGAAATTACAAATCGCCTCTGATATACTTTTCCGCAATGACTAAAACTTTATTGTCCTGGAAATTGAGAATAAATGTTTGATCACCGACATTAAATTGTTCTTCCCCTTCCGTTATCGCGACTATATCGATCAGACTATCCCCGACATTAACTCGTACTTTTCCCTTGCTATTTTTATCGAAGGGGATTTGAACAACTCCGATTAAACCGATGAGAGAGTGATGATCGACGATACTATTTACCTGTTGGTTGCAGCGTCTTAACTTAACTAAAATTAGGAGTAGAATAGCCAAACCAATACCTACCCCTAAGGAAATTAAAACGATTGTGAGCAGTTGAGCATTCATAAGTTTAGTTATTTACCGTTATAGTTGCCCCCAATCTAATTACCGTTAACTAATTCGAGACTTCGGCCATTTCAATCACGCGATCAGCATTATCTTTGACCAAAAAATTTAAAGGTTTATTGCGACGAACTTTATACTTTAAGCGTCGTGATTCCACCCGCAGCAGAATTTGTTCTAAACAATCGTGATCAAAGCAAACATGACGATGACGATCCTTATAACCTGCGGTTGCCCCACCAACGATGTGCAGTTGGGTATTTTTCTTCAACTGATACCATAAACCCTGGGGTTGATCTCCCAAAGAAGGGTTGGCAGTAGTCACAGCCGGATTACTAGACATATAAAATGGGTCAATCATATTATTGCCCATCGTCTGCTCATAATTGTAATAGTAATGGAGGGGAACATCGGCCGTGGGTAAATTTAAAAGTCCTTCATAAAATTGTCGGGCTGTCTCCAAATCTGTCACCATGATTGTATGAACTTTTGGGGCGCTAGTTAGAAACATCCACATGGCTAAAGCATAAGCGGCCAGAAGCATAACCATAATCCCCTGGGTGGACAGGAGAGTATCAAGGGGTAGGAAAGCGCCGAAGAAAAGATGATTTATCAACACTGATGTGATCCTATTGTCTAAGAATTTCTATCATTCCCTAATTATAATCACGACGCTGAAACTTAAGTGGGGCTTGCTGAATAAATCTAAAAACCTTGTTAGATAAGGCTTTTAGACTTTTTTCCCCTCAAAAAGTGCCGACCATTGGAGGGATCGGGGGTAAAATTCCTGGACTTTTTCCCTGAAAATTAGGTAACTGACTACCTCAAAATCGGTAAAACCCTACACCCCCCCCACGAAAAACTTTTTGCCGCAAACCCTAAGTGAACAGGGTGGGGAGTGACCGAGTTCCGTACATTTGTATTAAAGTGCTTTTAAATGCAGTACAATTTACCTCAAATTCTCCTATGGGATGAATAAATGATGGGATGATGACATTGCGGCCAAAAATATCAGGAATTAGCGGAGATAAAAGCGTATATTGGAAGTAGAGCTATGCCTAGAAAGTGAGCTACTGTTTTGACACTCCCGCGCCAGGCGGGGATTCTTAAGAGACGTAAATCCTTAAAGGGTTAGCCAAAAACCCGCTAGACACTCGCTCAAAATTGAGTCTGTGCTTACTTTTAACCAAAATATTGGCACTACCATTAATATCGGCTGAAACAAGATGTCTGTTCTTTGTTTCATACAATCCCCGCTTAACCCTTCTACCAGAAAACTTCTGTTTGATGGGGTTATCGGCATTGTAAATAGGAATCTCATCTTGATCGTAAAAACTAGCTTTAGACGAGTAAGACTCCTCTTGTTCACAATACTCAATTCCGTATCGAGAACACAAAGCTTTGAGCTTTTGTCTAAGTTGCCAAAAAGGTATCTGAACAAAGTTTTGATTGTTGGAACGTCCAATATTAATCTCTTGTTTAATACTTGGATTATACCCAACTACCAACTTGCCTATTTGATGGTTCAAGCAATGGTTAATTATTATTCGAGCGGATTTATTCAAATAATCTCGAATAGAATCATTACGCCATTGATTAAGCCGTGCTTGTTTATTGGTCAACTCTTTAATGCCTTGCTTATCTTTGGCAGATTGAAGTTCAGCATTACGCTTGTTGTACCACTGATTAATGCTTTTAAGTCTTTTTCCATCAATCAAAAATTGATGCCCCTCAGTGTCAAAACAAGCTGCCAAGTTATCAACCCCCAAGTCAATAGCTATTGCTTTTTCGGAGTCAACAGATGTTTCTATTGTTTCATCCTCATAAATGTACTCGATTTCAAACCATCGAGCCGAGTATTTGGGATGTATTCGTACCTCCTTAATCTTCTTATCTTTCAGTCTTTCTGGGAGTTGGATTTTAACTTCGCCATATTCTTTTTTAAACTCTCTAGACATGGGAATTTCAAACATTCCATCTTTGAGTTTAATTCGAGGAATAATCAAAGGGAAATATCCCTCTTTAGGCAAGTATTGGGGCAGTTGTGGTCTTTGGTCACATCTCCCTATACTAATTGCCTTAAGCAGTCCCAAGAAAGACCGCATACTTCTATCTACTACCTTCATCGTTTGCTGAGCAATATCGGTATTCAAAAGCCGATAGTTTTCATTAGATTTGCAAATATGATAGTTAGATTCGTAGGTCAAACGTTTTCTTTCAGCCAAGAAATATTGCCTACATTCGTACAACGCCACATTAAAAAGATTCTTACTCAAACGACACAAAGCAGTCAGGGCATTAAATTCCTGCTGATTAAGTTGTCTAAGTTGGTTCTTTTGAGTGGCGTACATAGTTAAGAGTGTTTCACTGTATCTCTAGCATATAGCGAAACACCTTAAATGTTAAGCCGTCCTTTTAGGACGGGGTTTCAAACCCAATTTTTCGATGAATTCTTTTGCGCTTCCCGTCTTTCTGCAATCAGGTTTAACCCTACTGGCATTTTTAGTTCTGATTATCCTGATGGCTTAAATCTTAATCCGTCCGTGACTTCGATCGAGCAGGGGACGATCGATAGCTCAGACTAGATTTTGATAGACAGTTAACAGCTGTTCAGCGATCGCTGACCAACTATATTGATTTAAGACTAAATCCTTGGCATTTTTCCCCCTTTGTTGGCGAATTTCAGGATTAGTGATAGCCGTTGCCAAAGTATTAGTTAAATCCTCAAGCTGACAAGCTGTCACCCATCCCGCAGCCGCTGCCGTCACCGCAGGATGCAGATCCACCCGGTCCGAGATCACCACAGGAATTCCAGCAGCCATAGCTTCGGCAACCGCGATGCCAAAATTTTCATAGTAGGAAGGTAAAACAAATAAATCGGCCCTAGCGAGGAGGCTATTTTTGACTTCTCCGGTCACAAATCCGGTAATTGTCGTATTTTTGCCTAAGATTGACTGCTCGATCTGATTTTTAATCCGATTTTCGTACTCCTGGTCCTGGGGATTGCCTCCTGCTAAGACAAAATGAAAATCTAGTCCCTTTTCTAACAACCTTTCTAAACTGGGCAGCAATAAATCTAGACCTTTTTTCGGATCAAGACGGGACATATAGAGGATGATCGGTTTATTTTGGGGAAGATTAAAACCCGTTACTGGTAAAGCTTGTGGGTTAAAAAAATCTACCCCTAGGGGGATGATAATATCCTTAGTTTTTATATTAAATCTTTCGGCGATTTGACACTCCTGCTGACTGGTAAAATGAACTGCCGCCGCCGCCGCTAAATTGGGTTTTTCGAGAAAATTGGCATATATTTGTTTAAGTTGCCGCTTTTTTTGCAAATCTGCCGGATCCAGAGTGCCTAGGGGACGGAGAATATAGGGCAGTTGACGGGAACGAGCGATCGAAGCCGATATACTGCTCACTGGGGAGAATAAAGCATGAATGTGAGCGATATCGTAATCTTTTGCCCTATTAGCCAACCAAGTAAACAGATCAAGGGAAAATTTATAGCGTCGAAAGGGAGAACAGCGAAAATAATAGATTTGATAGCCATTTTGACTAACAGGAACCCCTAAAGGCACCTCTAGGGGTGCTTGTCCCGTGTCACCATTGGAATCGGTGGTAATAATAGTCACATCTTGGCCCTGTTGGGCCAAGGCCGCTGACAAACCGAGTACCATTTGACTGGGGCCACCATAAACAAGGGAAATCGAAGGAACAATCTGAAGAATTTTCATCGAAAAATTGGGTCTGAAAGAAACCCCGCCGTTCTAGGTTGGCTTTACCGTTAAATACTAGCGCATTGACACGATATATGCTAGAACGTGACACTTAGAGCGACTCTAAGACCAGAACAGAGTCAATTGGATTTGGTGGGTAAAATGTATTCTAAGATACATTCCTCCTAGCGAGGGGGTGGAACGAACCACAAAGACACAAAGGACACAAAGATTGATCAATCCTATGTAAGTTAAACTTATCACACAGAACCTAGAAGAGCCTGATAACTGATAACTGATGACTGATAACTGTTAACCATTCATTGATAAATATTTAGCCACCGATTGCACATCTTTATCCCCCCGTCCAGAGAAATTAATAACAATGCGAGGACTACCAGTTACTTGCGGGCAAAGAGTTTCTAAATAGGCTAAAGCGTGGGCAGTTTCTAGGGCCGGAATAATCCCTTCTAAACGGGAAACTCGTTGAAAAGCTTCTAGTGCTTCCTTGTCCGTGACACTGTAATATTCAGCGCGACCACTATCTTTTAAAAAGCTATGTTCTGGCCCGACTCCGGGATAATCTAAACCGGCACTAATGGAGTGGGCCTCGATAACTTGACCTTCGTTATCCTGTAATAAATAACTCATGGCCCCATGTAAAACCCCCGGTTGACCTTGGGTAAGGGTGGCGGCGTGTTTTCCAGAAGCAATACTTTCTCCGGCAGCCTCAACACCAATTAAACGCACGGAAGTTTCTTTAACAAACTCATGAAATAAACCCATAGCATTAGAACCACCCCCCACACAAGCGAGGAGAATATCCGGTGAACCGCCCCATTTTTCCAGACTTTGCTGACGGGTTTCTTGACCAATAACCGCATGAAAATCGCGCACCATCATCGGATAGGGATGGGGACCTGCCACAGAACCAAGGATGTAGTGAGTGGTTTCCACATTTGTTACCCAGTCGCGAATCGCTTCCGAGGTGGCATCTTTCAGGGTTCCCGTCCCGGCGGCCACGGGTTGCACCGTCGCGCCAAGCAGTCTCATGCGGAAAACATTGAGTTCTTGGCGTTCCATGTCGTGAATTCCCATATAAATCACGCATTCTAGACCAAAACGAGCGCAAACCGTAGCGGTGGCCACGCCGTGCTGTCCTGCCCCGGTTTCGGCGATAATGCGCTTTTTACCCATGCGTTTGGCTAATAAAACCTGACCGAGGGCGTTATTAATCTTGTGGGCCCCGGTATGGTTTAAATCTTCCCGTTTTAAGTAAATTTGCGCCCCAGTACCGTCAGCTTTGGCATAATGGGCGGTGAGACGTTCAGCAAAATATAAGGGACTAGGTCTGCCGACGTAATCCTTGAGCAGTTGATTTAATTCTTCTTGAAAATCGGGGTCGTCTTTATACTGATTATAGGCCGTTTCTAGTTCACTTAAGGCTGGCATCAGGGTTTCTGGGACGTATTTGCCCCCGTAGCGTCCAAAACGCCCAAAAGCATCGGGATACTGGCTTGCTGTGCTGGCTGAGGCGGCATAAATCGGCGTGATAGTCATGTAAACCTTCGATGAGAGACTTATCCTCCATTATAAATCTAAGGGTTTAGTCTCTGGGTTAACCTGAGTTCGAGGGCAAATACAAAGGGTGAGCATTGCCCACCCTTTGACTGATTTTACAACCAAATACTCACATCAACTTTTAACACCTGTCCTAATAGTAATAACCATTTTAATTGAGTCATCGGCCAGGGACAGGCAGCATCTATTGAATTAGACCGCAAACAATTAGGAACTAGACGATCATGGAAATAATAATAGTATAATTCCTGAGAGCGATCGAGGGATAATCCTAGCTTTAATTGTTGGCTAACTTCAATTAAACGGGTGATTAAGCGAGTATCTTCCTCCGCCGTTAAAGGATCGCCATCGTGTAATAATTTCCAAAGAGATTGCCAGAGCAGACTTTCTAAGATTTGACGCGCTTCGGGAATATTTAATTGACAGTGTAAATGATTGGCTTCCTTAGCAATAGCAAATAATTGATCGAGATTATTCTCCGTCGCTTGCCGCTGCTCAAAATCCTTTTCTAGGGCAGTAATCACCTGTAAACAACGGTGAGAAATGGCAATATCTGCCGCTACCTGTAACTCTTGAGGTACGGGCAGATCATCCCGTTGGAAAGCCGCTAAAATGCCGTAATTATCCCGATAAACTTGGGTGTATAATTGATCGAGACGTTTTTTAGTTTCGGCTGTCACCTTCTGCATGATCCGGTGTCTTTCATCGGCAAAAAGATGGGGTAAAGCAAAAAAGTTTTCTCCCAATCCGCGCCCCATTTCTACGATCATGGTCGAGACACTGGCCTGTTGTAAAGATTCAAAGAGATGATCCTTAAGATTGGTATAGATTAACCGACTGTTAAACGGTTGAATGCAGCAGTAAAAATCCCAACCTCCTAAATGTAGAACAGCAAAGACAAAATGTTCACTTTCTTGGGTAATTTCCGAGGTTAATTCCACCTGTCCCACCGCTAAAGTTAAAGACCCGATCGCTTGTTTTTGATAATCTAATTGACGGGTATTGTAACAATAAATCCGATGATGACCGGGATAATTGGTAAATAGGGAACTAATAGCGTAATGGGCCGCCACCCGTTCCAAATCGACCCGCGCAGAAGTGACCAATTGTCGATAGACATCAGCCCCATCTTGATATAACTTAACGTTACTGGGGGCGAAAGCTAGACGACTGAGGAAATTCATTTCTAATTGAATTCCAGCCACTTCTCCAGCTAATTCCAGGGACCGGCCAGCATATCTCAAAATTTGCGTACCTTCAGGTCGAGAAATTTCCTCAAAAAACCATCCACAACTGGTAAACATCAATAAAGCCTGTCTTTGCATTTCTAATAAACGCAAAGCATCGATTTTCTCGCTTTTACTCAGGTTGCGACTTTGATGCAGGGCGAGGAAATGTTCGATTGCGTCTGGGGATCGATCTAAAATAACTGCAATGTAGTCATCCCTTGTCTGCCAAGGATCGCGGAAAAATTCCTGTCCTTGAATCTCATATACCTTAATTAACTCATCTCTGAGCCAATTTAGGGACTCCCGCAGGGGTTTACGCCATTTTTGCTGGTAATTTCCCCCTCCCCCGCAACCACAGTCATCCTGCCAACGATTTACGCCATGGACACAACTCCACGCGGTCACGGGTTTTAATTCCACTTCCCAAGTGGGGGGGCAAATACTGAGATAATGGGCGAAATTGGTGACTGTCCAGCCGTTTTTAGGGAAAGATTCCGTAAAAGCATAGCTAAGACATTTCTCTGTCCCCTGTTTGTGGTGGCCGAAGGTTTCCCCATCGGTAGCGACGCTGATTAACTGGGAGGGACGATGATCCCCTTTAATTGCCTGTCCCAGACGACCGACGAGAAAATCACTGCTGGCTAGGACATCATTAAAGCCCATATCCCGAGAAATTGGACCATCGTAGAAGAAAATATCCAGATAACGACCATCGGGGATGTAACAGCGATAGGGACGGGTGGGATCGATTTGACCTCCGGCCACCGCGTGCCATTGGGGATGGGGATCTTGGTCGCTAGGGAAAGGACGACAGCGCAGGGCCTGGGAAGGGGCTAAAATGGTGAATTTAATCCCTTCATCGATTAAAGCTGTCACTGTGGCTAAATCAATGGCTGTTTCCGCTAACCACATTCCTTCGGGATCGCGACCGAAACGGTGCTGAAAATCGGCTTTTCCCCAGCGAATTTGGGTGTATTTGTCCTGTTTGTTGGCTAGGGGCAGAATGATATGATTATAGACTTGGGCGATGGCGTTACCATGACCGTTTAAGCGTTGACAACTTTTTTGATCCGCTGTCAGGATGCGTTGGTAAACTTCGGGATCATGGGATTGCATCCATGACATGAGGGTGGCCCCGATGTTAAAGCTGAGATATTCGTAGTTATTAACTATTTTGATCACTTCCCCCCGGTCATTGTAAATGCGCGCAAAAGCATTGGCACGATAACACTCGTGATGGATGCGTTCATTCCAATTATGGAAGGGATGGGCGCTCGGTTGCCGTTCAATTCTGTCTAGATAGGGATTTTCTCGCGGTGGTTGGTAAAAATGTCCGTGAACCGTGATATAAACTCCGTGAGCGGTTTTCAGGGGATCGACCCCCGTATCGGTATAGGAATAAAAGGTTGTAGAAGGATGTTCAACAAGATAAGTCATAGAAATGCCTAGAAAATCGTTTTTTTTTGAGCGAAAATAGCTGTAGAATGTAGCGACCTGATGTTTAAAAAAACTGAAAACCTTGCCGTTTTTCACGGCCTTGGGGTCACAATATCATGTTTTGTGTTCCTAGCAAAGCTAGGGTTAACAATTCGCAACTTCTCTATACACAGCACAAAGTAATACTAAATTTTGTAACAAAATCTAGCTTTTCCCGGTAGGCTGTTGACTATCTAGGGCTGACTGACCATCCTTTGCCATCAGCGTTCTACCCTAGGAGAGATGCGATCGCTCTTACCCCTGCCCCAAAAGCGATCGCCATGCCCAAAAAATTGCTCCTCCCAAAAACGATCGCCCCTCCTTATCCCCAAAAAGTGATCGCCCTCTGCGTTCCTATCCCAAGCAATGGCAATTTTAACGTTTAATCAACAAGATGACAGCGATTACATTGAGCCTAGTCATAATGAAATTTACAACTGATAATAATAATTTCTGTTTCTGTAATTTTATAAACTAAGCGATGTTCATCATTAATGCGTCTTGACCAATAACCCTTGAGTTGATGTTTTAAGGGTTCAGGTTTACCGATTCCAGAGAAGGGATGACGCAATATGTCGTCAATTAAATCAACGATTTTTTTATAGAGTTTTTTGTCTTCTATCGCCCATTCATTGAGTTGTTTAAAAGCTTTCGGGTCAAATACTATATTTTTCACGCCATTCTTTTACAGTAATTGTCACTAAGTTTTCTTTCTTTTCTATTCTGTCAATAGCTTCGGATAATTCACGCTGATTGGCTTCTGTTGAAAGAAGATATTCAGTTGTATCGGGTTCAGAATCAGATACTAAAATAATAATATCCACATCTGTTCCTTCTTCTAGTTCCGCAGAATAAAGCTCTATTTTTCCTTCTCTGCCAACAATTCCTTTCTGTTTAATCGCTCTAATCATGATTTTTTCTCTTAAGATGTCAAACAATTATGGCTATTATATCAAAATCAGCATGAGTTAGAACTGATGACAAGAAAAGCGATCGCCCCTCGTCATCACAAAAAACGAGCGCTATCTCCGAAGGATTGGCTCTCCCAATAATGATCGCCTCTTTACCATCTATAAAGCGATCGCCTTTGATCATCAATGTTTGTGACGAGTTACGCTGTGTTAACCCATCCTACGCGATCAGCGATCGCACTATCAGCCAATAGCGATCGCCTTTATCGAGAAGAAATAGCTACCTGCACATTCGGAGAAAAATTCTCGATTTTTCGAGAAGCATTAAGAATTTCAATCCCGATTACATTACCTGCTTGATCATAGTCAAGAATAACCCCCGGACTGATTGCCTCACTTTCTTCTACGGGTGTGTCATGCCAGGTAATTGTTAAAACGTCAACCTCAGCATCATATTTAGCTTTCATTTGATAGCTGCCTATATTTTCTAAGTTTACTGGTAACATATAGTGTAACAATTTTTTGATGCTCAACTAAGTCATTAATGTAAATTCTCAGAAGATAAGTTTTATTGTTAATGGCGACAAACGTACCTTGATAAACTTTGAGTCCATCTTCTTCTAAAATTTGCTCAGGATTATTGAGGATGTCCTGCAATATTTTTAAAGAGATTTGGCGTTGAATAATTTTTTCTTCGGCATGGGGACTTAAAATAAAGTTCACGAGGATTTCGGAGTATTTTTTTGTAAGGGATTAGTAAAAATTATAAAGCAAATAATCGCACTGTAGGTCGGTTTGAACGAAGTGAAACCCAATAAATTAAGTAAGAGATAGGAAAAGGTAGTGTTGGGTTTCGTCACCTCAACCCAACCGACAAGATCGCTCTTTCAAAGGCCAAAATAATCACATTTAAAGGATTTTGCCTTAAGTTTTTTCATAGGAAGCAATAAAATCATCTCGTGAGATACCCGCTTGAGTGCAAATACTTCTTAATGTAGAGCTTTTAATTTGCTTGTGATTTGGTAGTGTTAAAGGTGTTGTTGTTCCATCCGAATTTTTTCTAATCATAGAAATATGCTCTTTTTCTCTAACAATTGAAAAACCAAATTTTTCAAGAACTTTAATCACTTTGGCTTTGGTGGCATCAACAGGAAATTTTGCCATTAGACCATTGCCTCTACAACAAAGGCTTCTAATACAGATGATTCAGCTTCGAGAACTGATTCCCCAAAGGTTTCAACATGAAAAGCGATCGCCGATCGCACGTCATTAAGAGCATCTTCATAGGTATCACCTTCACCGACTACTACGCCTTGAATTCCCAATGGATAGGCGATATAGCCATCAGGATGTTTTTCAACAATGATTTTAATGGATTTCATAAATTGTTGATAGTGTATAGGGATGTCTTGATCCTATCTCATTTCTATAGAGTCCATTTGGTATCTTTCCCAAAATCATTACCCAGTATGGATTAGAGCGAATTAGCCAAAATACCTGTAATTCTTACCCGTGAAGCGTCACAAGAGAGATACCAAATAGGTTCTATAGGACTTTGTAATGACACGGGCGATCGCCATTCCCGAAAAATTGACTCTCCCAAAATGATCGCAATTTTAAAGTTTAATCAACAAGATGACGGCGATCGCACTTTTAAATGCCAAAGCGATCACTCTAACCACTAACTTTTTTAGCTTCTTGATTTTTTTTATACATTTCAAGAAAAAGGTATTTCCAAAAAGAATTTTCTAAATTTTTTATTTCACAGTCTTGTAATGGAGTATTTTTAAGATATTCTAAAGTTTCCTGATGTCTAGCAGCAACACGGCAACCAGTATAAGCTCTACCATTAATGAATTGTAGTTCATTAAGAAACCTAGAATCCAGTGGAGAGAAACTACTGTCAATAGAATGAAATCTTAGGTAATTAGTTGGACTGATAGGAAAATAGAATTCAGGTTCCCAACAATTATATAAAACTGGGGAAGCACTAATAACATATTCGTCTTTTCTATCCAATGATTTTGGACTAACACTACTTAACGTTAAATCGTTAAGTTTTTGGATTAAAACTTGAATATCTGTAAACAAATTAGCATGAATATGTTTAATCGAATCCTCTCCTAACATTTTATCTAAATCTTCAAAAGACGACCAGCGCGGGTCATTTTTGAGGTCATGTAGAGGGATTTTTTTCTGCTTATCCAAATCATAGATTTTTTGTTTAAGTTCTAGATACTCCTTTTGAGGAGCTTTTAAGCTTTCAGAAAACGAAATTGATTCGTTTCTGACTGCGGGACATCTAAGCCATTGAAATGCCATGAATTCATTGATTTTTTCTCGTTCTTGGGTGGTCAAGTTTTCCACCCCATTTTCAATAATTGAGGCTATTATAGATGGAGCTTGAGCATCAATATTTTCAAACCATGAATCATAGTTTTCTTCGTTAGTTTTGAAGTAGTTGTTTTGTTCAAAAGTTCTATTTATAGCTTTTGGTAGTATTGCAAGTTGATTGTTTTTGTGAAGAATGACGAATATTTTCTCCTTTTTTTTGCATGAAGAAAAGTTTCTAAGTACTGCTTGGGTTACGAAATGTTGACGATCTTTCATATATTAAAATACGATATTTAGTTTAATTAATATTATAGCTGTGTTTTTGGCTAATTGTCGAGTGACGGCGATCGTCTAAATTTCTACGGGAAATTTTTGTAAAATCCTTCTCGACTCTCTATTTTGAGAATTTCGATAACTTCGCCATCCCAAAAAATTCCAATACGATAGCTGTAGTCAAATTTA
>SFBL01000086.1 GCA_007095785.1 Microcystis aeruginosa Ma_SC_T_19800800_S464 | reverse complement strand
TGGGATAGAGAGGTGCGTAGTTCACCCAAGGAGAATCAATCTCTCGAAGTAAAAGTGAAGGGAATTTCTGAAATGGAATTCAGTCTGTCTATATTTGACTATACTTTTACTAACTATAAGGTTTGCGGCAAAAAGTTTGTTGGTGGGGTTAGGAGTCAGTCCCGATGAAAAAATTTTCACCCCCACAGATGAAAGAGGTTTCCTTCCCTACACCCCACACCCCACACCCTCTTTCAAGTCAGGAGATTATTTTTATTTATTCTTCCCAAACCCTACACCCCAAACCCTACACCCCAAACCCTACACCCTACACCCCACTTCCCCAATGGCCAACCAAGGTTGGATGTATCGAGATAAAATTAGCAAAAATCAGGCAGGATTAAGCTTATTAGCCTACTATGCGGGCAAATATCCCCATTCTAGTCCAGAAGAATGGCTCGATCGCATTTTATCAGCAGCAATTCTAGTCAACGGTCGTCCCGCTGGCCCCGATACAGTCTTAGAAATCGGGCAGCAATTGACCTATCAGCGTCCGCCCTGGACAGAACCGGATGTCCCGCTCTTTTTTGAGGTACTCTACGAGGATGCCGAGGTGTTAGTGGTGGCGAAACCTTCGGGATTACCCGTGTTAGCGGGGGGTGGATTTCTTGAACATACTCTTATCCATTTGGTACATCAGCATTATGCCGAGGTCACTCCCTATCCAATTCATCGTCTTGGTCGCGGCACTTCGGGCATAGTCTTAATGGCGAAATCAAAGCCCGCTAGAGCTAAATTGAGTCAACAGATGCGGGAGGGGAAAATTACCAAAATATATCGAGCTTTAGTGGGTCAGGGCGACATACCAGATAATTTTACTATTAATCAAGCGATCGGGAAAATCGCTCATCCGATTTTAGGCTACGTTTACGGTGCGGTCGTAGATGGGTTATCGGCCCGCAGTGAAGGTCGAGTCTTAAAAAAATATCCCGATAGTACCCTATTAGAAGTAGAAATTTTTACGGGCAGACCCCATCAAATTCGCATTCATCTGGCCTGTTTTGGCTATCCTCTAATCGGTGATCCCTTGTATGGTGTGGGGGGATTACCGCGGCCGGATGCAGTACCGGGAGATTGTGGTTATTATCTCCATGCCCATCAAATCGTTTTTAATCATCCCAGTACAGGGGAAAGAATCTCTATTTGTTGTCCAGCACCACCAGAATTAGAGATACTAAATCCTGTTTAAAAAGGATGGGGGATGGGGGATAGGGGATAGGGGATGGGGGATGGGGGAGAAAAAGCTACTGAAACATCAGCCATCTTAATTTTTTTGAGCGGCCATCGTTAAGCGTTTTAATCCGGTTCTTAACATTTTCCCAGTATTCTCAAAATCGAATAGTATAGATTGAAATAACTCAATGTACGCAAACCTATGGATGGCAGCTTAATCCTGTTCAATATTCTCAATCCGCCGGTTTTGTTCTTTTTCTTGGGAATGCTGGCAGTATTTTTCAAATCAGACCTAGAGATTCCCCAACCACTGCCTAAACTCTTTTCTCTCTATCTTTTGATGGCGATTGGTTTCAAGGGAGGTTATGAACTAGCGAAAAGTGGCATCAATAACCAAATCGCTTTAACTTTGATTGCCTCTGTGGTTATGGCTTGCATCGTTCCCATTTACACTTTCTTTATCCTGAAAATTAAACTCGATAGTGCCAATGCAGCAGCGATCGCAGCAGCCTATGGTTCCATTAGTGCCGTTACTTTCATCACCGCCAGTTCTTTTTTAGAAAAACTTCATATTTCCTATGGCGGTCACATGGTAGCGGCCTTAGCTTTAATGGAATCGCCGGCAATTGTAGTGGGTTTAATCCTGGTGCGAGTCTTTAAAGAGAAAAATGGCGAAGAAGAAGCGTTTTCTTGGTCAAAAGTTTTACATGAAGCCTTTTTAAATGGTTCGGTATTTCTCTTAGTCGGTAGTGTTATTATTGGTATGCTCACGGGGGAAAAAGGCTGGGAAAAATTAGAACCTTTCACCCAAGAGATTTTTTATGGTGCTTTAACTTTCTTTCTCCTTGATATGGGATTAGTGGCGGCGAAAAGAATCCGAGAATTAGCCAAAACTGGTTCTTTTCTCATCGGTTTCTCGGTCTTCATTCCCGTCATCAATGCTGTGGTGGGTATTCTCATCGCTAAGGTTCTCGGATTTGAACAGGGCAATGCTTTATTATTCGCTGTTTTGTGTGCCAGTGCCTCTTATATTGCTGTTCCTGCGGCCATGAGAATGACTGTTCCTGAAGCGAATCCTAGTTTATACGTTTCTATGGCCTTGGCTTTAACTTTTCCTTTCAATATCATCATCGGTATTCCTCTGTACCTAGAGATGATTAAAATCCTTGGCTGTGGAGTCTAAAATGCCAAGGGTTTTTCAATAATTCCTGTCAAAATTTCTCTCTTTCACTTGTACTTTTTATACTTAACTACCATGCTTGAATCCTCTTATCCTTCTCTACAAACTGTCAAAAAAGTAGATATAATTGTTAGTCATGCTCTTCTGGAAGAAACCTTAAGCGTTCTTGATGTTGTCGGAGTTTCCGGTTATACTGTCTTTGGCAATACTTCGGGAAAAGGTGATCGAGGTTTATCCTGTGATGACTTGGATTGTGATTACAGTGGTAACTACATTATGACGGTTTGTAATAGTGACGAACAACTTGGTCGTCTGATCGATAAAATTCAGCCTTTTTTAAAAAAAGCTGGCGGAATTTTTGTAGTGACTACGGCCCAATGGCTAAGTCATTAGACCTCTTGTAAAAATCAAAATTGTCGTAGTTAATTAGGGTTGGCTGAATAAATCTAAAAACCTTTTTGGATAATATCTTTAGGCTTTTTTGAAATCAAAAAGTGCCAGCCCTTGCAGTGATCGGGTGGGAAAAATTCAGGGACTTTTTCCCTGAAAATTAGGTAATTGACCCCCTGAAAATGGGTAAAACCCTACACCCCACACCCCACCCCCTCTTTCAAGTCAGCAGTCAGGAGAACGATATTTTCCAGTTTAGAATTTATCTGTATCTGGTCTTGGTCCAACAGCGCCGGCGGGATTAACAAAAAGATTACCCCCGGCTTCATTTTGGAAGATACAATCGATTTTCGGTTTGCCTTCCAAGGGACCGGTATAACCAAAGGTATTCATCCGGTTTTTACAGCTTTGTACCTGCTGTCCATCCACTAATTTTTGTTGTTCTAAAATTGACCAGTTATTGCGTCGCAAAACGCAACCGGGTTGCATGACTGGTTGGGTGACAAAAACATTAAAGGGGTTAAGAGTGACATAAACCCGCAAATCGGTGACAATGGCACTGGCCCCAAACTGCACGCATAATTCCGCATTGGGGGCGCTGCGATCGATTACTTCTCGGGAAGCGACGTTTTCGGGGCTAAAATTAGCGGTGGAACTGAATACCAGACCGAGACCCACTCCTAGTACAAAAATACCACCAATCAGGGCGATCATGGTATAGTTTAATTTTGCCAATAGGCCCCCGGGGGCCGAAGCGCGGGAGTCATCGCCATAGGAGCGGTCATAATCACGATCGCGCGATCGGGGAGGAGTATAACGAGGTCTTCTATTCATAGAAATTGCTGATGTGGCCGCTATGGCGGTCAGTCGTTAGCTATTAGCTTATCACTGTTCTATCCTAGCAACCCGGGGGATAACCGACAGGATAGGTCTAGTATAGGGCTATATCGTTTTTTTTGGGGTTAGTATGTTATGGTGGATCACTAAATAGAGTAAGTCAGCCTAATCCAAGTTTCTATGCTAGATATTAGCTAGACAAATTCGGAGCGGAGGAACCACATTTGGGGGCGTATTTCTAGATTTTTTAGCCTAGAAAAGGATATCTCTCTATCCTAGCCCGTCAGCTAACTTCGTCGGCGTGGGGGGGAAGACTGAAACATCACTACATTCTTAGTAATGTCTTGATCGGTTCAGTTATGTCGCTGGTACTACTTGATAGTCATAACTTACAGGAGACATTATTTATGGAGATTCTCATATCAGCTTACCGATCACAACAATTTTAAGATTTTCCGTAGATAACCATATTTTCTATGAGTTTGCTGTACATTTTTCGAGCAAACTTTTAGTCCTATTGAGAAACCGAAAGTAAAAACAGGATCAAAAATGCTGGAATCTTTACCAATGTGGATTGCTGCGATGACTTTTGTTGCAGTCATTGTGGTTATTATGTTCGAGTGGCTTCATATTACCGTAGCGGCTTTACTAGGAGCTTTAATCTTAGTTTTTACCCATATCATGACTCTCCAGGAAGCGGTGGGTTATATCAGTCGCAGTTATGCCACTCTCGCCCTATTTTTTGGGGTGATGGTGTTAGTTAGATCCTTTGAACCAACGAAGATTTTTGATTATTTAGCAGCACAAATGGTGCTTTTAGCCAAGGGACAGGGCAAATTATTACTAATAGGAATTGTCGCCATTACTACTCCGATCTGTGCGGTATTGCCCAACGCCACCACGGTGATGTTATTAGCACCTCTAATTCCCCCCCTAGCTCAAGATATAGGGGTGGATTTTGTGCCTCTCTTAATCCTAATGGTTTTCGTTGCCAACAGTGCAGGATTATTAACTATCGTTGGTGATCCTGCTACTTATATCGTCGGTGATTCTATTAATATCACCTTTATGGAATACCTACAGCGTTTGAGTTTAGGTGGTGCGTTGGCAGTAATTACTATTCTGGTTCTGTTACCTTGGTTATTCCCCAAAATCTGGCGGACAAAATTCGAGCATTTAGAAGACTTACCCCATCCGCAAATTAATCATCCGCGCGTCTTAGCTCTGGGGGGAATTATCGTCTTTTTAGTCTTATTTTTATTCGTGGTCGGTGAATCTTTTCCCGTACCCCTTGCTCCTGCTGCTGTTGCTTTGATGGGAGCAGCTTTAGCCCTACTTTTAGCCCAGCAATCGAAGATAGATACGGTTCATAATATACTCCGGGATGTGGACTGGAGTACCCTATTATTTTTCATGTCGATTTTTGTGCTAATTGGCGGTTTAGAAAAAACTGGGGTAGTTAATAGTTTATCGGGATTTCTGTCGATAATTTTAGGCAAAAATATCTTTTTAGGTTCTCTAGTCTTGCTGTTTTTTGTCGGTTTTATTTCCAGTGTCGTCCCCAATATTCCCCTAGTGGTGGCCATGGTTCCACTACTGAAACAGTACCTTGTTAATGTTAATTTAGTCGGGACTGAGGTTCTTTCCCCCGATTATGCCGGTTCCTTTCCCCCGTCCGTTTTACCGCTTTTCTATGCGATGATGTATGGGGCTACCCTAGGGGGTAATGGTACTTTAGTGGGAGCTTCTTCTAATATTGTCGCTGCCGGCATCGCTGAACAACACGGGGGCAAAATTACTTTTCATACCTTTCTGCGCTACGGCCTACCAGTGATGTTTACTCAGTTAGTTGTCTCGGCTATGTATATGTTAGTTTTCTTTGTCTAGTCCATCTCTGGGGGAATTAATGTTAAGTTCGCCTAAGATTGACAAAAACGTTAACATTGATTAACATTCTCCTATCGTGCTAGATAATCTGGATTGATCGGCGATCGTGAACAAAAAAATCTCTGTTTTAGCACCAGATTTATCCGGTGGTGGTGGCACAAGAGTCTATTTGATTGCTCAAGTCTTGCAACAGCTAAACTGTCAGGTGACGGTTTATGGTCCGATTTTTGGCCGGGAAATCTATCCAACCCCACCGGGGAATATAGCGATGGTATCGGTCAAAGGCAATAATTATCCTCAGTTTTTTGGCCAGATCAAAACTTTACTCGATCGCATCTCCGGAGAGATTATCTATGCGGTTAAACCCCGTCCCACCAGTTTTGGCATCGGCCTACTGAAACGTTTTTTTTCCCCACGTCCCCTAATTCTTGATATTGACGATTGGGAAATGAGTTGGTTTGGTGGCGATCGATGGTCCTATCGTCCTTATCCTCGACAATTAGCTAGGGATATACTCAAAAAAAATGGTGCGCTTAGGGATCCGAATCACCCTCTTTATCTGCGTTGGATGGAAAATTTAATTAACCGCGCTGATGCGGTGACGGTTAATAATCAATTTTTGCAAAAGCGTTATGGGGGGATTTATTTACCGAATGGCAAGGATACGCAACTGTTCGATCCCAGTCTCTACGATCCTGTCGCTTGTCGTCAAAAATACGGTTTATCTGGGTATAAAGTTTTAATGTTCCCGGGTACAGCTAGACCTCACAAAGGTTTAGAAGATGTCTTAATCGCTTTAGATCAAATTGGTGATCCTGATTTTAAATTGGTGGTGGTGGGAGGTCGCCAAATCGGGGATGGTTATCTGGATAGTTTGCTAGAAAAAGGTCAACCTTGGTTAATTCATTTACCTGCTCAACCGATCGATCGAATGCCGGAAGTTGTCGCCGCTGCCCATGCTATTATCGTTCCCCAGAGGGATGAAGCTACGGCTAACGCCCAATTTCCGATTAAACTCACCGATGGTATGGCGATGGCTAAACCGATTATTTCCACTAAAGTGGCAGATATTCCCGAAATTTTAGCTGATATTGGCTATTTAGTCGAACCTCGATCACCAGATCAACTAGCTGCTATGATTAGCGAAGTTTTTAATCATCTCGACTCGGCTAATGCACGAGGACTAAAAGCGAGAGAGCGCTGTATCGCCTCCTATAGTACCACGGCCATGGCGACAACTCTTTCTCGCCTAATTACTTCTCTGGAAGGGAAATATTAGATTGTAGCGAGTAGGATAATTGACCGTTGACTATTTACTTTATTAATTGCGATGAATCCTAATCAAATTCTGCTTAAATATACGCTGAAACACTGGATATTAGTGGTTTCCAGCATTGTTATCGGCTTTGCCAGTACCATATTTAATGGGGTAGGAGCTATTTTAGTTATCCCTTTGCTAATTTCTTTTATTAATCCCGAAAATGATCTCTTAAAAAATGCCCCCCAAATTATCAAAAAGCTGCTCTCAGTTTTTGAGATTTTCTCGGTTGATACTCGTTTTTTCTGGATGTTTGCGGCGATATTAGGGGTTTTAATCCTCAAGCATATTACCAATTTTGTCAGTAATTGGCTAGGCACTTACTTGTCGTTGATTATGGCCAAAGAGATGAGAATAGATTCAGTTATTCTGCTGCTAGAAGTGGATATAGATTATTATGTAAAAAGTAAAATAGGAGATATTTTTAATCGTTTTATGTCCGAGATTAATCGGGCTGTAGCATCAATTAGAAATTACATAAACCTGATTAAGGTCATCGCCACAGCTTTCATGTACTTGGCTATTTTATTATCAATTTCTTGGCAATTAACTATTCTTTCTAGTATTTTGGGTGGCTTTTTAGCTCTGCTTAATCAATACTTTGTCAAGAGATCGAAAAAATTTGGAGAGATTATCACCGTAACGGCTAAACAGCAAACTAATAAACTGTTGGAACTGTTAACGGGAATTCGCCTAATTAAAGCGGTAGGCAATGAGAGATACGAATTAGAATCTATTGTGGAAGATATCGAGGCCCGGGAGAAAGCGGGTTTAGATGCCCAGACTAATAATGCTATAATCGCCCCGCTTAATGAAATAGGTGGAGTTGTTATTATTGCCTTAATTATTATTGCTGGTCGTTATCTTTTTAATGAACAACTGCAAGCTTTAGCGACAATTTTATTGACCTATCTCTATGTACTTTTCCGGGCCTTGCCGATAGTTAGTCAGATTAACAGCGCTAGGAGTAGTCTAGTAGGTGATGTTTCCGCAGTAGAAATGGTAGCAGATTTTCTCATTCGAGAGAATAAACCATTTATGACCAATGGTTCTATTCCCTATCAAAGATTAGAGACAGGTATTCATTTTGATAACGTCCAATTTTCCTATCCTGGCCATCAAGAATTAGTTCTCAAGGGTATCGATCTTTGGATTCCAAAAGGAAAAATGATCGCTCTTGTGGGTGCTTCGGGGGCGGGAAAATCGACAATTGCTGATTTATTACCGCGCTTTTATGATCCCAAAGCTGGGAGAATTCTTTTTGATGGTCATGATTTACGCGATTATGAGATCAAATCTCTGAGAAAAGCGATGGGAATAGTCAGTCAAGACACTTTTCTCTTTAATAATTCTCTCCGTTTTAATATTGCCTACGGATTAAGCGATGTTAGTGATGCAGAAATTTTAGAGGCGA
The DNA here is from genome assembly GCA_007095785.1 of Microcystis aeruginosa Ma_SC_T_19800800_S464. Classification (GTDB taxonomy): domain Bacteria; phylum Cyanobacteriota; class Cyanobacteriia; order Cyanobacteriales; family Microcystaceae; genus Microcystis; species Microcystis aeruginosa_E. The sequence goes on along the minus strand of SFBL01000086.1, from coordinate 9,838 downwards.
CAAAAAGGGCGAATGCCTACGAGTTTATCTCCAAACTGCCGGAAGGACTGGATACGGAAATTGGCGATCGGGGAGTGAGACTTTCGGGGGGACAAAAACAAAGATTAGCGATCGCTCGTGCCTTACTGCGAGATCCAGATCTTCTCATTCTTGATGAAGCTACCAGTGCTTTGGATACAATTTCTGAGCGTTTAGTACAGGAAGCGATCGATGAACTCTGTCGCGAGCGGACTACGCTTGTGATCGCTCACCGTCTTTCCACTGTTCAAAAAGCCTATCAAATTGTGGTGCTGGACAAGGGAAAAGTGGCAGAAATCGGCAATCATGAGGAATTATTAGCTCAAGGTGGTCATTATGCCCATTTACACGCTCTGCAATTTAGTGATAGCAAAGAGGCTGACTCTAAGAATAGGGAAGATGAGCAAAAAAGAAAAGCTTATTTATCCTACGAAGCGAGAAGCAGTCTTAATAGTCTTTTAGGTTCTTTGCGTCTAGTATCTGAGGATTTAATCGAAGATTCTCAGGAGAAACAGGAAATTTTAGAAGAATCCTGTAGTTCAGCTATGCGACTTCTCCACATTATCGAAGACTACGAGTATTCCTCAACTCGATAGATCTCCTGCAAAAATCACAAATCTTCCTTTAGGTGAGGAGTCAGGAGATAGGAGAATCAAGAATCAACAAAACTTGACAATACATGGAAGAGACTGAGTTTCCTTGCGTCAACCCAGCCTGTTCGTTTAACTGAATATATCCGATATGATCAAAGACAGGTCATTGAACGTTGAGGAAATACCGTGAACATCAGCCTAGATCTACCTTCAGAGCTAGAGAATGAGTTATCTAAAGAGGCTTCTCATCTCAAATTGCCTTTAGCAGAGTATATTCTGCGTGTCCTCTCCTTTCGCCCTTTTCTTCAAAATCCTCCTAAAACAGGGCTGGAGCTAGTGGCTTACTGGGAAAGCGTTGGGGTTATTAGCTCCCGACCTGATATTGCCGATAGCCAGGAACACGCACGCAAATTGCGCCATGAGGCTGAAACCCGTGAGCGAGCTTAGGCAACAAATGTACCTTGTCGATACTGATGTCATGATTGATATTCAGCGGGGTTATCGGCCTGCACTCGCTTGGTTTGCCTCTCTCCCAGAACTGCCAAGTATCCCTGGCTTTGTTGTGATGGAGTTGATTCAGGATGCTCAGAACCAGCAACAGGTTCGTAAAGTCCTACAGCTTGTAGCACCGTTACCGATTGTTTGGCCTACTGAAACTGACTGTACCCGTGCTTTATCTGACTTTACGGCTTACCATCTGTCTCACAAAGTCGGACTGATTGATGCTTTAATTGCCGCTTGTGCTGTGGGGCATAATGCAACCCTTTGCACTTTCAACGTGAAGCACTATCGAGTCATCCCAGGCTTGAGCATGGAGCAACCCTATAGTCGCTGAAGTCGCCTAACTTCACCGTTATCTGTAAATATTCTCGTTTTCAAGGTTTATACCATTTTTCTTTATTCGTGGCAGGCATCTAATTAACCATCTCTGCCATTACTTTTGAAAATTGTATCAATCGGCTGAAAATACCGAGAAAAACCTCTTAAGTTCTACCAAAATAGTTAGTACAGATACCCATCTTCCCAGACGGTGAAAAGGAATTATTTACCCTTGAAAACCACAGTTAAATTCAGCAGACAAACCCAATTACCCCTACATCTAGTTATTACCCGTCCCCAGTATCGTTTTGTCGATTTATTCGCGGGAATCGGTGGTTTTAGAATCGCTTTGGAGAAATTGGGAGGACGTTGTTTAGGCTATTCAGAAATCGATCAACAGGCAATCCAAGTTTATCAACAGAATTTTATTAGCTATCTCAACAGCGATGAAATTGCTTTCGGAGATGTGAGTAAAATTAGCAATTTACCCGATAATCTCGATCTTATTGTCGGGGGCGTTCCCTGTCAACCTTGGTCGGTGGCGGGATGTTTACGAGGATTTGATGACCCCCGGGGAAAACTCTGGTTTGATGTGATTAAATTAGTCGATAAAAGTCAACCGAAAAGCTTTATTTTCGAGAATGTCAGTGGGTTAGCTAGTCCTCGCAATCAAGAGAATTTAGAATTAATTATCAATGAATTAGCTAATTGTGGTTATCAAGTTGACTGGCAGTTATTAAATGCCTACGATTTTGGTTTACCCCAGAATCGCGAGAGAGTTTTTATCGTAGGAATTAGAAAAGATATAGACAACTATGATCGGTTTAAATTTCCTTTACCTTTGGGTATCCATCCGAAGGTTTTAGATATTTTAGAAGACATTAAAAATATTCAACCCGTCGAGAAAGTCAAGTTATCTGCGGATACTTTATTTAATGGTTTTGTTCCTCCATCGAGAACTCGTTTTCAAAAAGAAGATGAATTAAATGACTTCTTTATTTTTTCTGATTTAAGAAATGGTCACACAACTATTCATTCTTGGGATATTATCAAAACTACGGAACGACAAAAAAGTATCTGTTTAGCTTTGCTGAAATTAAGACGCAGTAAAAAGCATGGTGAAAAAGATGGTCATCCCGTGGCTTTTTCTACTTTTTTGGAAATTATACCCGATCTAAAAATCGAGGAACTAAATCAGCTAGTTTCTCTCGGTATTTGTTGGCAAACGCAGGAGGGTAAGTATGAATTTATTAACTCAAAAAATATGACAGGAATTAACGGCATTTATCGGATTATTTTACCGACGGCCGATATTATTCCTACCCTAACCGCTACGGGTGCTAAAGATTATATTGCCACTATTTCAATTACCGCTACTCATCCCCAAGAATACAAACAATTGTTTTTAAAGAAAATCTATAAACCCAAAAAGTTTCGAGAAATTACTCCCCAAGATGCGCGTAAATTACAAGGATTCCCCGATAATTTTATCTATCATCCACAGGATGCAATTGCTAAAAAACAATTCGGAAATGCTGTTCCTGTACCAGTGGTGGAGGCAGTAGCAAGAAATTTACTGGAAATAATTCGGCCCGATTATTAGACCGCAGGATACTGACTCATATTAAAATATTTAAAGGCTTAAAAATCAAAATCTATCAAACTTTCGAGGTACAATTCCATAGCTTCTGTAATATTGACAATCGTTTCTTCAAAAGTGTCTCCTTGAGAATGACAACCTTTAAGCGCAGGACAAAAAGCGTGATAACCACCGTCTGACTCTTTTTCTAGAATAACAGTGTAGTTATAAATTTGTTTGGTATTATCACTCATAACACTATCAGTTGTGGATTTTAAACTATCCTAGTTACACTTAAGAAATGCTGGATAAAACACAAAAATTTTACCTGTCAACCCCTCCACCCCAATTATGTCAAAATTATTTGACCAATAGTTGACATTCGATACATTTTTTAACAATATTTACAATACTTTATAATTTTGTTGACAAATATAAATTTTCCCAACAAATCTTATAGGATTGATCTTGAAGCCCTCAGCTTAATTGAAAAATAAAGAACTAAAAGTGGATGTTCTGATATCTGAAAAATTCTCTAAATGCTGAACGCTAATAGCTAGTAAAAATCCAACTACTTTAAATTAAAAAAATGATCATGTTTAAACGATACGAAGCTGATGAACAAGTTATATTTCATGGTGATTCTTTGCCGATTTTATCCAGTGAGATTGCCTCTAATTCTGTAGATCTGATTTTTCTCGATCCTCCCTATAATATAGGTAAGCATTTTGCTGATTTTTACGACAAATGGGAATCGGAAAATGATTATATAAATTGGGGAAATCAAATTCTTGATCAGTGTCTTCGCATCTTGAAACCCCAGGGAACATTATATGTTATGGCCAGCACTCAAGCAATGCCTTACTTTGATCTTTACTTAAGACAAAAAATGACGATTCTTAGTCGCATTATCTGGCATTATGATAGTTCAGGAGTACAAGCAACAAAATACTTTGGTTCTATGTATGAACCAATACTGCATTGTGTCAAAGATAAAAATAATTACACTTTTAATTCAAAGGATATTAAGATAGAAGCAAAAACTGGAGCAAAACGAAAACTAATTGATTATAGAAAAGCGATTCCCAGTCAATACAATACAGAGAAAGTACCGGGCAATGTCTGGTATTTCCCTAGGGTAAGATATCGCATGGATGAATACGAAAATCATCCCTCACAAAAACCTGAATCATTGCTAGAAAGAATTATTCTGGCCAGCACTGACAAGAGTGGAATTGTGCTTGATCCATTTGCAGGAACTTTTACAGCTGCAGCTGTAGCTAAACGCTTGGGAAGAATTTCTATTAGTATAGAATTGCAAGAGGAATATTTAAAAATTGGTCTTCGACGGGTTCTCGGATGGCAAGAATACAAGGAAGAAAAGTTACTACCTCCTCAAAAAAGCTACAGTAGAAAAAGCGAAAATAAACAAGAATCTAACTTTGTACAGGAGAGTCTTTTCGATGTCGATAGTAAAGCATGAATTCACCAAGATAATTATTAAAATTATCGATAATTACTTTCCCAATCAGGGAAATAGCATTTTAAATGCTAGTGAGTTATTGCAATATTTGAACATTAAAACTAGAGCCGCTAATCGAGGTTCTAAATCCCGAGCAGGATTGGCTAATCATTATGCCATTTATGTTTTAGTGGAAGACTATATTAATAATGAGTTTCATCTTAAGGATGGATACGACGAGTATCAAGGCGCTCAGTATATCACACTTTTTCGCAGGCAAAGGGAGCTTCCTTTTGGCGATAAATTACAAAATTATGCCCTCAATCATCGATTAAATGAGGAATTTAAAAAATATTTTCCTACTTTATCTTATCTGCCTATAATTAGAGATGTTAAAACCAATAGATACTGGATTAATGAGAATTTAATTAAGTTTTATCTAGAGGGTAATCAAGTTAATATCGCCCTGGTCATTATAGATATAATTGATGCCTATGTGCAAACAAGACAAAAAGCATTTAATCAATTTATCAGCTATTGTCAACAGATGATTGATATTCAACAGCAAGAACCCCAGAGAGCCATTGAATTTATTCGGAGTTTACTGAGACCCAACATTGATGCTAGAGTTTTTGAGATTGTCAGTTATGCAATTCTTAAAGAGTATTATGGGGAACAGAAAATATATTGGGGATGGTCGCCTGATCGGTTAAACTCTGAATACTTACTTTTATATAAAACTGGTCGAACAAATGCCAATGACGGGGGGATAGATTTTGTCATGAAACCCCTAGGTCGATTTTTTCAAGTTACGGAAATGATAGCTGCTGATAAATATTTTTTAGATATTGATAAAGTGCAAAAATATCCCATTACTTTTGTGGTTAAAACCGAGCAGACTTGCGAGGAGATTTTAGAAAAAGTTGCGGAGCAAGCTAAGATAAGATACAAGATCAGGGCAATTGTCGAAAGATATCTAGAATCGGTAGAGGAAGTGATCAATATTCCCGAATTAATCAACAGTTTTGAGCGGGTTTTAGCTCAAGGTAAAGGAGGAGCGGTAATTGCAGAAATGGTTTTACAGAGCCGGATTGAGTTTAACCTAGAATCAGAGCCATAAAGATATCTAACTCCCCAGCTAAACTAGAATAGAAAGATAGGAAAGCGATCGAAATGAGAATGACGACCGAAATTGAAAAAGAACTAGAAACCAGCGAAGCTGTCTTGGAAAAACGGCGAAATTTTGCCATTATCTCCCATCCTGACGCGGGAAAGACCACCCTGACCGAAAAACTGTTACTATACGGGGGTGCAATCCATCAAGCGGGTGCAGTCAAAGCAAGACGCGACCAACGCAAAGCCACCTCCGACTGGATGGAAATGGAAAAACAACGGGGAATTTCGATTACTTCCACGGTTTTACAGTTCGATTATCGTGATTTTCAGATTAATCTCCTCGACACTCCCGGCCACCAAGATTTTAGCGAAGATACCTATCGTACCCTAGCCGCTGCCGATAATGCGGTGATGTTAATTGACGCAGCCAAAGGTTTGGAACCGCAAACGAGAAAACTCTTTGAAGTGTGCAAACTGCGTCAGTTACCCATCTTTACCTTTGTTAACAAAATGGATCGCCCCGGCCGCGAACCTCTGGATTTATTGGACGAAATTGAGCGAGAATTAGGATTACAAACCTATCCCGTCAATTGGCCGATCGGAATTGGCGATCGCTTTCGGGGAGTTTTCGATCGAGCAACCCAGACCATACACCTGTTTGAACGTCGCTCCCACGGCTCTCAGGAGGCGCAGGAAACCGTGATCGAGCTTGGCGACCCCAAAATTGAGGATTATCTCGAAAAAGACCTGTATTACCAGTTAAAAGAGGATATAGAACTGCTCTCGGAATTGGGTGCGGACTTGGATTTGCCAGCAGTCCACGCAGGAGAAATGACCCCGATCTTTTTTGGTAGCGCCATGACCAATTTTGGGGTGAAATTATTCCTAGAATCCTTCCTCGACTATGGATTGCCACCCAGAGGACGCAATTCCTCCCTCGGTGTCCTTGATCCCACCTATCCCGATTTCACCGGTTTTGTCTTCAAACTGCAAGCAAACATGGACCCCAAACATCGCGACCGGGTGGCCTTTGTGCGGGTATGTACGGGGAAATTCGAGAAGGATATGGTAGTAAACCACGCTAGAACCGGTAAAACTATCCGTTTATCCCGTCCTCAGAAACTTTTTGCCCAAGATCGCGCAGTTATTGAAGAAGCTTATCCCGGAGATGTGATCGGATTGAATAACCCCGGGGTCTTTGCGATCGGTGATACAATTTATATGGGTAAAAAGCTCGAATACGAAGGTATTCCCTGTTTTTCTCCCGAATTATTCGCCTATCTCAGAAATCCTAACCCTTCCAAGTTCAAACAGTTTCAAAAAGGAGTCTCGGAATTACAGGAAGAAGGGGCCGTACAGATATTATCCTCGATCGATGAATTTAAACGCGACCCAATTTTAGCCGCCGTCGGTCAATTACAGTTTGAAGTGGTGCAATTCCGTCTTTTAAGCGAGTACGGAGTCGAAACTACCCTCGAACCCCTAGCCTATAGTTTAGCCCGTTGGGTAGCCGGGGGTTGGGCCGCTTTAGAAAAAGCCGGTAAACTCTTTAATATTTTAACTGTCAAAGATTATTGGGGTCGTCCCGTCTTATTATTCAAAAATGAGTGGAATTTACAGCAAGTTAAAGAAGATCATCCCTCTTTGCAATTAAACTCGATCGCACCGGTAGGATCGGGAGTAGAACCGCAATCCTAACCATTAATCCCCCAAGACAATTGCCGAACTGGTCAGGACAAGATAGCGACCCCCAGACAACTACTCTAAAGTAGAAATGGTCAGAAAGTCTCGATCTTCCCTAACACTTCGGATGTCTCAAAGCACTATCGTTGACGAGTCCCTCACCATTAGAAAAATTCCTGCTGTCAATTCCCGAATTAATCCCTGTTTAATTCGCTTTTGTTATTTTCTGGGAAATTATCTAGTTTTACCAGCTTTTTTCAGGAAAATAACCGTCACAGGACAGGAAAATATTCCCCTAACGGGGGGTGTCATCCTTGCACCTACCCATCGTTCCCGTTGGGATGCGCTGATTTTACCCTACGCGGTGGGACGTTTAGTTAGTGGACGGGATTTGCGCTTTATGGTTTCCGCTAACGAGATGAAAGGGGTGCAAGGTTGGTTTATCCGACGTTTGGGGGGTTTTCCCGTCAACACCGATCACCCCGGTATGGGTAGTCTGGTCCATAGTGTCGAACTTTTGGCCGCGGGGGAAATGGTGGCGATTTTTCCGGAAGGGGGTATCTGTCGCGATCGAGTGGTTCATCCTCTTAAACCGGGGGTAGCGCGGATTGCGTTGGAAGTTAAGACGATGAAACCCGATGCAGATATCAAGATTTTACCGGTAAGCATTAGTTATAATCAGCCTTACCCCGGATGGGGAAGCGAAGCAACAGTAAATATCGGTCAAGGGATTGATGTGCTTGATTATCAACAAAATTCGCTAAAACGGGAAACTGTCCGCTTAACCAAAACCTTGAGCGATCGCCTAAAACTTCTCCACGAGGATCAATCCCCTTAATCAGCTGTTGACTATCTACCCCATGAGTGGGATTTCGGGGACGGATTAAAATTATTGTTTTAACTATTTTTCAGCAAAAAAGTGGCTTTTCTAGTTTAAATAAATAATCTCTTGGTTTTTGCTGCTTCTAGCTCCTGAATACTGCCTCGGAAACCCTTCAAATCAGGGAAGATGTCCGATTGTTGCAGGGGGTCTAATGATAGAATGGGCATCAGCGAAAGTAGTTTGTGAGCGAAGTGATCCGATGCAGTTCCAAATCCAGCCAGACAGTGAAATACCCGCCTCTAAGCAATTATTTGACCAAATTCGCTTCGCTATCGCCTCTCGTCAGTATCCACCAGGCCATCGTTTACCTAGTACCCGTCAACTGGCTATGATCACGGGATTACACCGTAATACGATAAGTAAAATTTATCAACAACTGGAAGACGATGGGTTAGTGGAATCCATAGCAGGTTCGGGAATTTATGTCAAGGCTCGCAGGCATGAAAGCGATAATTTATCGGGTTCGCCCCTATTGGAACAAAATCCAGAAATAGGCCGACTAATTCACCAGAGTTTAGCTAGTTTTCTCGCTCAAGGTTTAACTTTAGAGGAAATTCGCGAGTTATTACTGGCGGAAATCGATTGGCGATCGCAGTGTAGTTCTCAAGTTCTTGTCACCATTCCCCGTCACGATTTGGGTGCAGGAGAACTAATGTTAAGAGAATTAGAGCAATCCCTCAAAATTCCCGTCCAATTAGTGGCAATGGAGGATTTAGCCCAAGTTTTAGCCAATACTAAATCTGCCACTGTTGTTACCAGTCGCTATTTTATCAGTGTGGCGGAGGAAATTGCCGCTCCTTTTCACCTGCGAGTCATTCCCATCGATATCTACGATTACAGCAAAGAATTGGCATTAATCAAAAAATTACCCACCGATAGCCGCTTGGGAATTGTCAGTGTTAGCACCGGTATTATTAAGGTGGCCGAAATTTTAATTCATAGTTTACGGGGCGATGATTTATTAGTTATGTCTGCCCAAATTCATGAAACGGATAAGTTAAAAGTTTTAGCTCGAACTTCCCAGACAATTATCAGCGATCAAGCGAGTTATACTTTAATTAAAAATCTGATTAATGAAGTGCGATCAGACTTAATTCGTCTGCCAGAAATTATCTGTAGTGATAATTATATTGGGGATAAATCAATTCAATTGCTCAGACGAGAATTAGGATTAGGTGGTTAGATGTTAAGCTAAGACACATTTTAACCTCTGAATCTCCCCCACCCCCCGACGTCGGGGGGGTTGCCTCTTGCAAGAGTGCTTTATCTCAACAAGCAATTTAAATGCGCGGGCAGCTGAACTTTAAAATTTAGTTTAATCTAGGGTTACTATTGACAATAACCTAGAGTAAGTCGAGAATAAAAGCGAAAAAAACTTTTTAAGAAGTATTAACTTTTTGTGCTAAGAATAGGGATAAGCTCAATTTTTCACTCTCCGACGAGGCTAAATGAAAAGTGCTGACTGTTTAACGGTATCCCCCGGGGAACCGCTTACCGATTGGCAAAAACTCGGATTAGATTTGGTGGCTCGTTGGCAAGGACGAGATGTTATCCTAGCGATCGATCTTACCGAAATTTTGGGTTAAAGCCCCGTCCTTTTAGGACGGCTTTTTAAACTATAGCTTGTTAACTTAACTTTTATTGTGCTATACTGATTTTATCTAAGTACCCCCTGCGTAAAATGT
>SFBL01000085.1 GCA_007095785.1 Microcystis aeruginosa Ma_SC_T_19800800_S464 | reverse complement strand
AAAGTCTCTATCAGTTAGAACTCATGTTTGTTCCTGCGGATATGTGGAAGATAGAGACAAAATGGCGGCCTTGAATATACTCAAAAAAGCTACGATAGGGCATATCGGAAGCTGGTCGTTAGACCTAAACGCTTGGGGAGATTTAAGCTCTATCTTGGTTGGTAGAAATACCTGCTAAGACAACTTGAGTCAGTGAACCAAGAATCCCTCGCATAAGCGCGACGGGAGTGTCAATATCTCAAGTAGTCAAATTTTTGCTCACCATTTGGCTCTCTTATTCTTTGTCTGATCAGTTTAACTTATATAGGAGCGATCGATCTTTGTGTCCTCTGTGTCTCTGTGGTTCTTTCCATGCGGTCTCGCGTAGCGAGCGCGTTGCGACCGCCAGCAGGACTGTATCTTAGAATACATTTTACCCAGCAAGCCTAAGAGAGCCGACTGTTGGAAAAATTAGGCAGGAAGTCTAGGTTGATCTAATGGTCACGAGGATATATAACCACTGATTCCGAGCCGATAATGATACACTAGGCATGATTTAATTACAAACCTCGATCGCAAAAGGAAATAAACATCAATGAAAGCCATGATTTTGGCGGCAGGCAAAGGAACTCGTGTCCGTCCGATTACCCATACGATTCCCAAACCCCTGATCCCGATTTTACAAAAGCCGGTGATGGAGTTTTTGTTGGAACTGTTGCGACAGCATGGCTTTGATCAGATCATGGTGAATGTCAGTCATTTAGCCGAAGAAATTGAGAGTTATTTCCGCGATGGTCAGCGTTTTGGAGTGCATATCGGCTATTCTTTTGAGGGTAGAATCGAAGAGGGCGAGTTAATCGGTGATGCCCTAGGATCGGCGGGCGGTTTACGACGAATTCAAGATTTTAATCCCTTTTTTGACGATACTTTTGTGGTTCTCTGTGGTGATGCGCTGATTGATCTCGATTTAACCGCAGCGGTTAAATGGCATCGAGAAAAGGGAGCGATCGCTACTATTGTCACCAAAACCGTCCCCAGAGAGGAAGTATCCAGTTATGGGGTGGTAGTTAGCGACGAGGAGGGAAGGATTCTCAGTTTCCAAGAAAAACCCGCCATCGATGAAGCTTTGAGTACCTGCATTAACACGGGTATTTATATTTTTGAGCCAGAAATCATTGATTTTATTCCCCCTAATAGTAAATACGACATCGGGGGCGAGTTATTCCCCGAATTAGTCGCTAAAGGTGCGCCTTTCTACGCTTTAAACATGGATTTTGAATGGGTGGATATCGGTAAAGTCCCCGACTATTGGCAGGCGATTCGCGGGGTGTTATCCCGGGAAATTAAAAATGTTGCTATCCCCGGCATCGAAGTTAAACCGGGCATCTACACGGGCTTAAATGTGGGGGTAAACTGGGATCGAGTCGATATCACCGGACCTGTGTATATCGGGGCAATGACGCGCATTGAAGACGGGGCGAAAATTGTCGGTCCGAGTATGATTGGCCCAAATTGTTGGATTTGTGGCGGCGCGACAGTGGATAATAGCGTTATTTTTGAATATTCTCGCCTCGGTCCGGGGGCGCGTTTGGTTGATAAGTTGGTCTTTGGGCGCTACTGTGTTGATAAAACTGGCGCGGCGATCGATGTGGAAGCGGCAGCCTTGGATTGGTTGATTACCGATACCCGCAAGGTTCCCCCAGAATTTGATCACCCTAAACATCAGGCAATTCGTTCTTTATTCAATAGCAAGTAGGCAACACCGCAACGGGGAAACCACAACGCGCGCGAAGTGGGGAATGATGAATGATGAATGATGAATGATGAATTGGGGAGACGGGGAGAATAAATAAAAATAATCTCCTGACTCCTATTTCCTGACGACCGACTCCTATCTCCTGACTCCCCAAAAGGAAAACTTTCTACCTCACCACATATCATGTTTGATTCTCCTGTTGATCTGCTCATTCTCTCCAATGGTCCTGGAGAAATATCTACATGGGTGCGTCCAGTTGTCAAGAGATTGCGACAAAACTTAACAGAAGATCGATCGCAGTTGCGGATTTCGGTGATTCTTTCTCCTTGTACTCATTCTATGGGGGCGGAAACGGAAGTAGTTAGGAAATATCCAGAGGTAGATCGGGTACAGTCGCCAGAAAACTTCTTTAATTTTCTTTTCTGGGGAAAAACCGCCGATAATTGGGATTGGCACCCCAAGGGCATCGTTTTATTTTTAGGAGGCGATCAATTTTTTGCCCTCACCATCGGTAAACGTTTGGGTTATCGCACCGTTATCTATGCGGAATGGGAAGCGCGTTGGTATCGGGGGATCGATCGCTTTGCTGTGATGAATACAAGTGTATTAAATAATATTCCCCAACAATATCAGCATAAATTTACCGTTATCGGCGATTTAATGGTAGATTTGCCCACTGCTATCACCCCCGATGACACTACCTTAATTGCACTCCTCCCGGGTTCCAAACCCTCGAAATTAGCCCAGGGTGTACCCCTAACCCTAGCCATTGCTGAAAAGATACACGCGCAGGCTCCCCAGACTAAATTCTTAATTCCCGTCGCTCCTACCCTAAATTTAGCTTATTTGGCGAAATTTGCCGATCCTAGCTATAATCCGATGATCACTAAAACTGGTTGGAGTGCTGCCAAATTAAAAAACGGAGAAAAACCCTATCTAGAAACAGCTAAGGGGGTAAAAGTTGACCTAATTACCGATTTTCCCGCCCATAACCAGCTTTCTCGCTGTCATTTAGCTTTAACGACGGTGGGAGCTAATACTGCCGAATTAGGGGCGCTGGCAATCCCGATGATTATTCTACTACCGACTCAGCAACTCGACGCGATGAGAACTTGGGACGGTTTACCCGGTTTATTAGCCCAACTGCCGGGGGTGGGTTCTTTATTTGCTAAGATAATTAATCTCTATATGTTGCGGAAAAAGCGTTTATATGCCTGGCCAAATATTTGGGCTGGTGACGAAATTGTTCCGGAATTATTGGGGGAATTACAACCAGAGGAAGTGGCAAATATGGCTAGATATTGGTTAGAAAATCCCGAACAATTAGAGGCTATCCGGCAAAAATTGCGGGCAGTACGCGGTCAAGCGGGAGCAGTGGATAAGTTAGTATCTATTATTGCCGAACAGTCGATAAATCTCTGAGAATATCCTGCGGCTACATATATAATTATCCTGAGGATAAAAAAATATAAATCTTGACAAAAGACAGTTTTTTGGTATGATCAGGATCGAACAATATAAGGGAAAGAATTTTACGAAGTTAAATTAGTAGGTTTGTTCTGTAAATTTTCTCTATTGGAAGACAATAGAGTTCTTGCATAATTAATTTTTGAGAGGGCAAAAATGAGAAAATAGACATAAAATTGCATAAAATACCTAAATAGAGCATTTAATTGATTAATGCTCATTCTTAATTCTCCTGACTACTGACTACTGGCTCCTGACTCCTCAATTAACGGAAGATTTTTGATTTTTGCAAGAGGTCTAATAAATATCCCCAGTGATTGTTGACATTTATTACCAGCTAAACTGAAAATTTACTCTGTAAGTAGTCGTGCAAAATTAATTTCCTAGTGAAGATAGGCAAGAGGCAAGCGGCAAGAGGTGGTTAGATATGTGTAATTAATTTTGCTTAGGTACTTACAAAAGGCATAGTTTATACAAGACGTAGAAGATATCCCAAGCTAACAACCAATAAGATTAGAAGCATTATTCTAAATATGAAACTACCAAATTTTATCATCATCGGCGCTAGTAAATGTGGAACAACTTCTCTCCATAGCTATCTTACTCAGCATCCAGATATTTTTTTATGCCCAAAAAAAGAAACTTTTTTCTTTCTTGATGAATCCACCAGAGAAAAGAGCAATAAATGGGGAGCAGTGACAAGTTTTGAGGAATATCAACAACTATTTCAGCCTAGTCCTGATCATGCTATTATCGGGGAAATATCGACAGTTTACTATAGCAATCCCCAGGCTGCTCAATTAATTTACCAATGTTTACCTGACGTTAAGATTATAGCGATTTTAAGAGATCCTGCGGAAAGAGCGTTTTCAGATTATTTGATGCACCAATTAATTGCCGAAAAATATGAGATAGATTTTGAGCGCATTATTGATAAAAACAATTATTTTGTCAAGCTGGGTTTCTATCACTCCCAGCTAACTAGATTTATAGAAGTTTTTGGACGGGACAACGTGAAAGTTTTATTGTACGATGATTTTATCAGTGATAATGCAAAATTCCTAGAGGATTTATTTACTTATTTAGGAGTTGCAAGTAACGTAAAAATATCAACGGAAAAAAGAATGCGTGAAAACTTATTTCCTAAAAATCAAACTCTATATAATATATTTGTAAAATCTTCTCTTATTAATAAAATAGTTAGTAGGGGGTTGCCGAAAATTCTGCCTGCAAAAATAGCTAAAAATATTTTGCATATTTATCAGCAGATTCAAAAATCAGTTACCTATAAACCCTCTTTATCTCCAGTGGAGAGAGCTAAATTAATAGAGATATATCAGACAGAAATCTTACAGCTGCAACAACTAATCGACAGGGATTTATCAAAATGGTTACAAGTTTAGCCATTATCGCAATGATAGCACTAGGGAAACTTAAAAAATTGCCTGCAACCACTCAGCATAATTATTCCTGGGATGGGTTAGCAACAGCGTAACCCATCTGGGAGTTTTTAATCAGAGAATTAAGCTTGTTGGTAGTGAGGATCAATTTCGATTAATTTATTAACAGTTTGATAGAATTCCTGCTGATAAAATTCCCGTTGATTGCTGTCGAGAGCGTTAACTAATTGTTCTTGACAGTAGTGACGATATTCCATTAAACTAATTTTTTCCATAGCTATAATAGCATCTTTAATTTGTTCTTCTGGCTGCAAAATTTCCTGACTGGTATGTTCATTTAAGTGAAATAAAGAATTAAAATCACGATTTTTTTCTGTAGTTATCATCAATAAATGATTCTGTAAAGCTGACATCAAATCTCTTGGGTTAGTAATTTGGATTTCTAACTCTAGAATTACTTGCCATAACCAACGATAATCAGGGAGATTAAAAATTAAATCTTTTTCATCCAAAGATTCTAAAATTATTTCACGATATTCGGGATAATGGAGATAAATTAATAATAATAACCATTCGGCTTTTTCTGAGCCATTTTTTTCGGATTTATCTAAGATATTTTTCCTCTTAATTGCCAGAGATTTTCCTTGAGGTTTATTAACCTGTTTAGAGAGATTTTTTAAAATATAAGGCAAACGAGTAGCATCTTTTTGAGCCAAAATTTCAGCACAATAATCTAGATAAAAAGTGCGTTGATTGCCATCGATTAACTTTTGTAGTAAACTCACCATACTATTGGCTATTTGTTGAAAATGTAGTCCCTGTTTTAAATCTTTGTTCACCAACATTTGCGAGATTTGCCAATCAATCCAAAAAGGAGATTTTTCGATTAATTCTCGATAACTATGTACACCGTCAGCACGAGATTTAAGAAATTCATCCGCATCTTTCCCATCGGGAAGATTGAGAATTTTTAGGTTTACTTGTCCCGAATAAACTAGGGAGTTAATTTCCTCGATCGCCCGTTGTGTCGCCTTAATTCCCGCTTGATCGGCATCAAAATTAAAGATTATTTGTTTACTTTCACTGTAACGCAAAAGTAGTTTAATTTGCTCTTGACTTAAAGCTGTTCCTAAACAGGCAACCACATTAGTAATACCGGCAGCATGGAGAGCGATTGCGTCAAAATAACCCTCCACAACTATCGCTAAATCTTGCTGAATAATTGCCTGTTTAGCTCGATCAAGAGCAAAGAGAGTTTTTCCCTTTTCAAATAGAGGAGTATCGGGAGAATTTAGATACTTTGGTTGCTCATTACCTAAAGTACGACTACCAAAAGCGATCGCTCGTCCTTGACTATCAAAAATAGGAATCATTAAACGATCTCGAAATTGATCGTAATAACCGCTACCATTTTGACGCGCTTTAATTAATCCTGCTTGTTCCACTAAAGCCACAGGATAGCGCTTTTGTTCCACTAAATAACGATAGAGCGTTTCCCAACCTTCCGGAGAATATCCCAGTTGAAAAGTTGCGATAGTTTCTGGGGTTAGTTGTCGTTGTACCTTGAGATAATCTAACGCTTTTTCCCCTTGGGGTTGACTAAGGGCGTGTTGATAAAAACTCACCGCTACAGCCATTATCTCGTATAATTGTTCCTTGAGGGATAATTGCTGTTCTAATTCCTGACGCTGTTCTACTGCTAGAGTTTTAATCGGGATTTGATACCTTCTAGCAAGCTCGAAAACCACTTCACCAAAAGATTGTTTCCCCACTTCCATGAAAAATTTAATCCCGTTTCCCCCTGCACCACAGCCAAAACAGTAATACATTTGTTTGGCAGGACTAACCGTAAAACTAGGGGATTTTTCCTCATGAAAAGGACATAAACCGACGTATTCCCGTCCCCTTTTTTTGAGGACGACTCTCTCGGAAATTAAATCCACAATATCAATTCTTTGTTTAACTTCTTCGATCGTATCTGGATGTAGTCTCGGTGTATCCATACAGTTATCAGTCGTCAGGAGTCAGTTATCAGTTATCAGTTATCAGTTATCAGTTATCAGTTATCAGGAGATTTGCTTTTATTTATTCTCCCCGTCTCCCCAATTCATAATTTATAATTCATAATTCATAATTCCCACTCCCCTCTCCTTCTCCCCGATCTCCCCACTGCGATGGCTGCATTTTGTCCTCCGAAACCGAAACTAAGACAGAGACAATTGTGCAGGGAAAAATTAATAGCTGATCTAGTTAAATTTAATTGAAAAAGCGACTCGCGCACACCCACACAGGGGGGAATTAGCTGATTTTTCAGAGCCATTAAACAAAAAGCCACACCTAATGCCCCTGAAGCCCCTAAAGTGTGTCCTGTTGCGCCTTTTGTCGAGCTTACAGCCACTTGCGAGCCAAAAATGCTGGCGATCAGGTTTGCCTCCCGTTCATCGTTTAAACGCGTGCTAGTGCCGTGGGCGTGAATGTAATTAATTTCATCTTTTCTTAATTGACTTCTGTGCAAACATAGTTCTATGGCTTTGGTAGCACTACGATTATCCACCGCCGGGGCGCTAAGATGATCGGCATCACAGCTAAAACCATAGCCCAAAATTTGCCCGTAGATGGGAGCATTTCTGCTTAAAGCCAGTTCTTCCGATTCAAGGACTAAAATCGCCCCACCTTCGCCCAAAACCAAGCCCTCTCTAGCTCTATCAAAAGGATAACAGCCCGTTTTCGCCAAAGCTCCCATCTGTTCAAATCCCACCAAAGTTAAGGGAGTTATCGGAGTTTCGAGCGCCCCGACTAAAACTCGATCGCATTCTCCCATAGTAATTAATTCTACACCCTGGGCGATCGACCAGATAGCCGTGGCACAGGCCGCCATGGGTGCTAAGACTGGGGCGCTGGTTTCTATCAATCTAGCGGTCAATACCGAGGCGCGATCGGGTAAACTATCTAACCAGTTTTCTACTATTCCCGTCGCTGCCATCCGTTCCCATAAACCCTGACAACCGCGACTAGAACCGATAGTGACACCACAATCCTTTAAGGGAGGGGTTAACTTCGCATCTTCGAGGGCAGCAATCAAAGCAATTTTGGTTAAATCCTCTAAAAATGCGGGTTTGTGACCGATTAAACCCAATGGTAAAGCGGATAAATCAGAAAAGGGTTGTTGCCTAGTTATACCAGTTTTGCCCTCTAGTAATCTTTGCCAACTCTGACTTAAATTTCCCAGAGAACTGATCAACCCAATTCCCGTCACCACAACATTCATTTATCAGTTATCAGTTATCAGTTATCAGGTATCAGGTATCAGCTATCAGCTATCGGAATATTAAATGATTGGGTGGGTTAGGGCGAATATTAAATGTCGCGCGGCTCCACCCTGACCGATCGCTATTTTTTCAGGTTTTCCGCACCGGAAATAACTTTAGCCGAGTCAATTTTATCCCCTTGTTTGATCGTATCGATCACTTCCATTCCCTTAGTGACATAACCAAAAACGGCATAATCACCATCGAGGAAATTGATATCCGACAGGGCAAAATAAAACTGAGAAGAAGCGGAATTAGGTTGTTGAGAACGGGCCATTGCGATCGCACCGCGTTTATGGGGTAAAGCGACGATAGGAGTGCGCGACGTGGCCTGTTGACCGATTGATTTCCCATAAATCGGCTCTTTTTCGTCTTTGAGGAGAATTTCCAGGGGAACATAACGGGGTTGCTTGGTTTCTGGATCAACAAAACCACCGGTTCCGCGACCTTGGGGATCACCACCTTGGGCGACAAAAGGCTGCGGTTCTGTAACCACGCGATGGAAAGTTAAACCATTATAAAAACCTCTCCCCACGAGATCCACAAAGTTACCGGCAGTAACTGGGGCCGCATTGCCATCAATTTCGATCGTTACCGGTTTACCTTTGATGATCATCTCGACGACGGCAGTTCCATCTAAGCGGGGTTTGTAGTTATCCATGTTGACACTGCCCGAACTGGCAGATTGAGAGGTTTGGGAGATACTAGAATTATCGGGGGTGGAATTAGCTTCTGGGGAAGAACAGCCGAAAAGTGTAGTCGTTGTGATTAAAAAAACACAAACTACAGACAACCAGCAAGATTTTCTTATCTTCATCATTTTATAGCCAAAAAGAGCGAAAACAGGACTACAATCCCTCTAGAGGAATTTCCAGAAAACGAGCGAGTTCCGCTCCTTGATTTTCCAATTCCGAGAGGGACATAGGATCACCGACGCGAGTTAAAGGGATATCGCGACGCTGTTTAATCCGCAGGAATAGTTCCCGTTTCGGGTTGAGTCCTTCTCGCACTTCGGCCCGCACAGCTTGCACATCTTCGAGAGGCCAATCGAGATCAACGCGACGATTTTTGCCGGGGTAGCCCCAACGAAAGATTTTAACTTTGCCGGTTTCCTTGTTAAACTCGTTGTAACCACCCCCGACATTCCAGAGGAGAGATAACCAGAGATAGATGGCTAAAAGAGTCCCCGCAGTGCCATAAAAGAGGAGGGCGACTCCTTGGGGAATAAATTGTAAGGCACTGGTATCGCTAACGAGAAGTAGATTGACCTTCAAATAACTGGAAAGACCGGCGAGGAGAAAACCTAGACCGCCAATAGAGACGATTACAGCCCAAAAATAGTTACTAGGGCGACGCGCTCCCACTACTTCTTGCCGTAGGATCAGGCTATCTTTACTTGTTGTTTGCGCTTTCATGAATTCTTTTTAAGGTTGCCTAGAGTCATTTTACCAGCTTTTTTCTCCCCACTTCCCCAACCCCGACCTAAACTCTCAAAAATTACGAACAGCTTCAGGCAATAGCAGCGAGAAAGAAAAATAGATCATCATTCATGCTTTGATTTCTCTGATTGCTTGATCAATTCCTTCTTTAACTTTGCTCAATCCACTGAGAAAGTATTGCCAGTGACCGTATTTGCCATCAGTATTAATGGCATTACACCAGCGTTGAGCGGCTGCTTCTTTCACTTCCCTGAGTTCGTCCCAGCCTTTGGTTTCGAGAATGATATAATTCAATTTAGGAGTATTGAGGCGAATGATAAAGTCGGGAATGTAATCGTGGTATTCTCCGTTATGAAAATAGGGAATGGCAAACCCTAAGCGTTCATTTTTAACAAAGGCTTTAGTAGCGGGATGGGTGTCAATGATGTAGGCGGCTGCTTGTTCCCATTGATGGGTATCGGCGACAACGCCATTGAGGTGAGATTTCACCACCTCTCGCACAGGTTTACCAGTAAAGAAGTTAATATCATCGGTTGAACCGTTGCCTCGATGTGCCTCGTATTTAGGAATTTCAGGGGCTTCTCCAGCGCTGATGTCGGGGCGAATTGCTTCTGAAAGTTTCTCAATTACCCAACCGTAATAAGGAGAAAGAAACACATCAAGAATAGCGGCAGGTTCTACTACTTTAACCTTTTCTGTTAGGTAGCGATCGCAGATTTTTCTTAACTGGGGAAACAAGACATGAGGGGGTGCTTCGCATTGTTCAGAAGCGCAGTAAGTTCGGGTTAAGTCAGCAGCTAATTCAAAGACTAATTGTTGTAATCTTTTTCCCTGACGGTAAGGGTTGAGGTCAATGCTTTCCAGTTTGCCGGGACCTGATACACTTGGACGACCTTGGTTATTGGCAAGAGTAGCTTTAACTTGTACTTCAGGAGCAATTTTGAACGGGTCAATAGTTAGAGAAGCAATCTCATCCCAATCAACAGTGACTCGGTT
This sequence comes from Microcystis aeruginosa Ma_SC_T_19800800_S464, assembly GCA_007095785.1. Classification (GTDB taxonomy): domain Bacteria; phylum Cyanobacteriota; class Cyanobacteriia; order Cyanobacteriales; family Microcystaceae; genus Microcystis; species Microcystis aeruginosa_E. The sequence goes on along the minus strand of SFBL01000085.1, from coordinate 14,654 downwards.
TTGTACGGCCTGGGTATAGCCTTCAACTCTGGGAAATTCTAGGCGATATTGGGATTTTTGTGGGACTGAATACACATGATAGCGTTTTTCTGGCTTGCGTTTTGCTCCTTGGGGATTGGCTTTAAAGGGAACCACTTCAAAGGGAACTCCGAAAATAGTTGAGGTTTCTTCGGCAAATTTGTTGTCTTCAGTTAGGTCATAATTGCGTCTTCTTAACCCTCTCCCTACTACCTGTTCACAGAGTAATTGGGATTGAAAGGGACGAATCCCAATAATATGTTTTACTGTCGAACAATTCCAACCCTCCGTAAGCATTCCTACAGAAATTACACATTTTATATCACGACCGGGGGGGTGAAGCGGTCTAGCTAACTTCTCGGCTAGTTGAGCAAATTCTTCGGGATAAATATTGCGTCCTTGGTCATCTTTTGGCCATTGAGTTTTACCAATAGTGTCTAAAGTTAAGCGCATCCATTTACTTTCATCAGATTTACTGTTACCTGATTCTAGTTCTTCTACTACTTTAGAATCGACTCTAATCGTGTTAGTTTCTGTCTCAGTATTGCGAAGCGATTTCAGGGTACAGGAGGGCAAATAACCCGGTTTGATATCTTCTGCTATCCATTCATAGAGACATTTAGCAATGTTGGTATTTTTACAGACAATAATAAATACAGGCGGTCTGGGGTCATCAGATGCTATCCATTCTTGTCTGATTTGTTCCCATTGTACCCCTAATAAGGTGATAGGATGTTGGGCATATTTGAGAATAGCTTCTGGTTTAGGATTTATCCCTTTTCCTCGTTCAGCAGGGGTCATTTTATTAATGATCCATTGCCAGATATTAAAGTAAGCTAAATCTGAAACATCTGCTCCGGTGGTATCTCTAACGGGTAATTGAGGAATTTTAACTAAACCTGATTCAATGGCATCCATTAAACTAAAATCACTGACGACCCACTCAAAGGGTTTATTAGTATTCTGTTTAGAAGATTTTAAGTAATAGGGAGTAGCGGATAAATCGACACAAAAATTAATACCTCGATATTTGTGGATTCTGTCTAATCCCTCTACCCAAATAGTAGCCTCTTTTTCTTCATATTCTTCTAATTCCTCCTCTTCATTTTCATTAGTTTTATTAGGGTAAATACGATAAGCATGGTGAGCTTCATCATTAAAGACTAAAATGTTACGTTTGTTCCCCACTTCTTGGGTTAAAATTCGTTTTATCCAAGCTGCGTCACTTTCTAAATAGCGGGTAATTTCTACCTTGACCTCTTTGAGATTTCCCTGTTTATCTTTCTTCTCTTCTACTACTTTAATCTGTCCTAAGGCAATTTGTTGCTCTAAACTTTCTAGGGTTAGATACCTAGTTCCCCTAGCAGTTTCATTTTTAGCGGCAATCTTAATGACTTCGGTGGTGGTAGTTTTAACTCCCGCTTTCACTACTTTTGCTGAATCATTACCAACAATTGAGGGAGTTCTTTTCTCAAAAATGTGCCAATTGGTGACTAATACTTTTCCCTGTCTCAGTTTGTCCATTAAGTGAGAGGGAACAAGGTCACGAGTGCGATATAAAGAAGCTTCTCCATTGTCGAGGTTGAGTTCCTGTAATCTACTCTTAATGGTGACATTAGGACAGATAATGAGAATAATATCAGAGAATTTAGTATTACTGCGATCGCTTATTTTATTGAGGATTGACCAAGCTGCTAACATCGCCATTACTGTTGTTTTACCGCTTCCAGTGGCCATCTTGCAAGCGTAGCGAATAAAAGCTTTGAGTGTCCCATCGACGGGGATATCTTGGGGGATATGAATCCCTTGGCGAAAGTCAGCGCGAGATTCTGTTAGGAAGATGATAGTTTCTACTGCTTCCCTCTGTGCGAAAAAGAGACGGTGTTCTCTTCCTTCTCGGTTCCAGTATTCTAATAGTTCTAAGGTGGTGCGGGTGACACCAGGATAATTCTGTCTTCTCCATTGTTTGACCTGTTCCCTGATGTGGTTAACCAGTATCATCTCATAACCAGGCGCGAATTGATCAGCAGATGAAAGTTTGAGAACCTTTCCTAATTCCCATTCGGTGTTACCTTCGCGGGGAGGATAGACAATAGCTGGTCTTCTCCCTTCTTTAAGTTCAGGTTCATAACCTTCTCGGATGAACCAATAACGGGAGGGTTCATCAAAGGGTGAGTTAAGAATAGGTTCGTTTACTTCGTAGGACATTTGGATTTTGGATTTTGGATTATGTCATTGCAAACGTTAGGGAAACAATCGGATTTTGGATTTTTTCTTATGTATTAACTCAAGGCAAATTCAGTTAAACTGCGTTTATAGGGAGCCTGAAAACCTAAGACTATATCTTGTTTAGGAACACCAGCTGCGATTAATTGATTGGCAATGCCGATTTCTGTTCCATCTCTTTGAATCCAGATTTTATCATCTTTTATGTCAAGATGAATAATCACACCATAGATTCGCTTTTGCTCTTTCCAGCCAATATTTAAGACTTGGTAATGATGGCGTTTTGTGTCAAAAATCAGTTGACTTTCTGTATCATTTTCGCTCTCATCAACTGAATGTTGTGCGAGAATGTCTTGAATCAGTTGAGAGTAGTTTATTCTTTCCATAATACCACCTCTTGTTTGAGAGAATTAAAGATTAAAAGTTTAATTTTATATTCGGCTACAGCGTCTTGAATAAATTGACGAGAGAAAAAGTCTTCATAGGTGTCTTGAGGAATAGCTAGATAAAGAATCCTTTCAGGTTGTTCCTGTTTTAATGCTAACCGATAATTGAGGATTTGTCCTAATGCAAGATGAAATTCGGTAACTTCTGATGCGCCTAAGAATGATTTAATTTCGACGGCGATTTTTTGACCTAATTTTTCGGCGGCAATTAATCTTTCCGCGCCTAAGTCGATGTAAAATTCTACGTCACTGATTTTAAGATAAAGGGGGTCATGGGTGATATTCCAGCCATCTTTTTCGATAGCAATACACACGGATTGATGAAAAATATCTTTGGCTGACATAGAATTTTCTAAGTATAAGCAAGCTCGATAAACGGCTGATTTAACTTCATCAAGGGTTCATCAAAGGGTGAGTTAAGAATAGGTTCGTTTACTTCGTAGGACATTTGGATTTTGGATTTATGTCTTTAAGCGACTTGAAAGGTAATATTGTCAAGGATAACTTGGGGGACATTTCCTGTACCTAAAACATCTTTAGCATCGAGAATTTCAATTCCAACTAAAAGATTATTATCGCCAAGGTTTAAAGTAATTTCATCGTTTAACTGAAGATTTCGACATTCATGGTTTCCCTCTACAAGTCTAATATAAAGGGCATCAATTTCTGAATCGTAGCTAATTTTCATTTTGTCTCCCTTAAAAATAATAGGTATAAACAGTAATTACAATCAATTCTTGTTCTGTTTCTGTAACAAGAGGAAAAACTTTTTTCAGAGGGTAAAATTTTCCTTGCCAATGGGAATTAGTCTGAATTATAGTCTGATATTTATCCCTTCGTTGTTTGGCACTTTGTCGAGTTTCATGACGAATTGCTTCAATAATTTCTTGTTCATTTGTTCCTCGTTCAATACATTGTTCTTGAGCGTGTTTTGTTAATCTAATTGGTTTCATTGTTGATTTTTAAGCAACTCTCTAACCACTAATAACTCATTCCCCCGGTCATCAATCACCTTAACTGCAATTTGTTGATGTTCTCCCGCTTCAAACGGTGCGCTGGTTGTCCCTGCTAGATGTTCCCACACTGACTCCTCATAGGTTCCCTTGAGAGCTTTTTTGATCGAATCCCAAGCACTGGTACGGGGGAAAAATGCCTGATTGACGTGGAAACATAAACCGTTGTAGTTGCTATCCAAAAACCAAGCGGGGATATTTTTCCCCGGTTCTGACTCTACTTCCATTGTAATCGGGTCAAACACATCTAAACCCAACAATTCCACTTGATATTTACCCTCATCAGTGGGATGAATTTTAATCTCTGGGAGTCCACAAACGCTGAAGATTTGGGAACTTTTCATGTGTTTAAGCAAATCCCCCATCAGCAGGTCTGGAGTTGCTTGGATGTAAGTCGCGGGAATATTAACGACTTCATTACAGTGTTCCACAAACTGACGAGCGTTAGCTGCAATCGCAAAGCCAATAACATAGAGATGGGAATATTTCTTACTATGTGCTTCCCTGGCTGCTTCAAAAACAGTCCTCTCTGCGATTGCGCCATTTTCGGGTCCGAAAAGGAAAGCGACGGGGTTATCTTCTAGCATCCCCTCTGCTGAAAGGGTTTGAGTTCTCGCAGGTTGTCTGATATTAGAAAAAGCAACTGTCTTGTTATTGGGTAAACGCAAGACGGGAGACTTCCTTAATACTTCTAACATCCGGTCTTCATAGGAACCACTATTATCTAGCACCACCGCTTCGGTTTCTGGTTCTTCTTGGTCTTCCATTTCTACTGGAGGCGGTATAGTTCCCTCAATGGTGAAGGGACTACACACCCGCACAATACTGTTATCAATTTCTGGTTTATCGACTAAGATTTCTTGCTCTGGCGGTTCATTGTTGGCGATACTTTTAAGGGTAATGTGGGGGATAATTCCCCCAATTTCTTCGCCTTTTTTGTTCTGTTTTCTCTTGTAGATAAACCCCCCCGCAGGTGAGTTATTATCTTTCAGTTCATACCAGGGGAAGGTAGCTGTTAAAAGTCTCTGTCTTGCTAAGGCTAAGGGTACGCGACTGACATCACAGGTTATCCATCTTCTCCCCCATTGTTCGGCAACGTAGGCGGTTGTACCACTTCCACAATTATGAACAGTACAAACTTCAGTCATAAAATAATGGACAGTTTCAATCTCTAAATCATAGACTGTTTCCGTAGTTATTTCTGATTTTAATTCGCTAATTTCACAGGGTATTTGTTCAATACCAAAATAAACAACATCACCAATTTTTAAAGTATCAGCCCTTCGCCATTCTTTGTAATGATCTTCTGACGGTTCAACAGCATTTAATGTGGCTTGAATTGTTTCCAACACTCCTGGTAAATTATGATAAATTTCTTGATTATTGAATCGCAAAATAGTTAATCCCAAAGAGTTTAAATAAGTATCTCTTTCTTGGTCATAAACTATCGCATCTGGCGTATAATGGCTATCTCCATCTACTTCAACAATACACCCCTTTTCTCTTGCATAAAAGTCGGTAATATAACGTCCTATTGGATGTTGACGGCGGAATTTAACTCCTAATTGATTTCCTTTGATTCCTTGCCATAATTTAGCTTCAGCTGGAGTAAGTTCTTTTCTCATTTCTCTAGCTAAACCAAAATTATTTTTAGGAATATGTTCCCAATTGCGATCGCCTCCATAACTGGTTGTCCGTTTTTGACACAAAACTCGATGATCTCCCGTTACCCAGAGGATTTGCTGACAAAGGTGGTGACGAATCCCGATCATTTTCCCTTGATGGGTTTTGCTGATAGTACGAAGAATCCGATGAGGTTGCAGATCGTGTCCTATGACATAATCTCCTGGTTGTAATTTTTCTATTTCTAAAACATCTAAATTCCCCCCGATGTCGGAGAGCAAAGCCCCCCCGATGTCGGAGAGCAAAGCCCCCCCGATGTCGGGGGGGTTGGGGGGGTAAATCCCTTGTATCTGAGATTTTACCCCCCCCTGCCCCCCCTTCAAAGGGGGGGAGTTAGTTGGTTGCTGGGGAATAAGGATTTTTGTACCTTTTCTTAGACAGGTGATATCTAATACTAAATCGCCTGGATCGGTGGTCATTAAGAGACAGCGTTGGATAATGATAGGATTAGTTTGAACAACATAAATTGGATTAGCTGCACCTCCCAACTTATCCCATAAATTACTCATAGAGCGATAAGGAAAATCCGATAGATACTTAATAAATCGAATTTCATTTTCCGTTGCAACAGTTCTTCCCAGATTAATTATTTTCAACAAAGACTCTTTTGGCGTTCCCCACCATCTTTTACCAGAATTGTAGGTTTTCCCGTTTAATTCAACTTCATATTTGCTACCTGGTCCAGGCTTGGTAAAGGTAACTGACATGAACAGTTTTGAACCTACGGGCAAGGGAGCCATGCCTTCTCTTTCTTCTTTGGTTAGTCTTCTTCTTGTTTTGTCCTCTAATTCTATCATGTCGAAGCCAGAGGCTATTGCGTCGTCCCTTTGTTCAAATAAAGGCTGATATTTTAACTGATTCCGAAGTTTTGCATACCAAACCAAATAGTCTAAACGGGTTCCCATTCTTGATGTTGATTCCAGCCCTCCTGCTGATTTAGCAACAGAAATCAAACTAACAAAATTCTCCCCCCCAAAAACCTCATCCATCAATTCCCGAACATGATGAACATTCTCATCGGAAATCTGGACAAAAACACTACCGCTATCAGTCAACAACTCCCGGGCCAACAACAAACGATCGCGTAAATAACTCAGATAGGAATGTAAGCCTAATTCCCAAGTATCTCGATAAGCTTGCACCATCTCCGGTTCGCGGGTGAAATCATCGTCATCGTTGTGTTTAACGTCGCGTTTTCTCACAAAAGGTTGAAAATTAGAACCAAATTTTACCCCATAGGGAGGGTCAATATAAATCATCTGCACCTTACCCCCCATCCCCTCATATTGCAGTAGGGAATTCATCGTCACCAACGAGTCACCGAGAATCATCCGGTTTACCCATTTATCATGGTACTCGTAAGCTTTGAGAATCTGGTCAGTAATTGACCATTTGGGGTCATTAAAAAGTTCAAATAAATTTAACTGTTCCCCCTGTTCAAACTTATGAGATTTAAGGGTTTCAATAATTGCCCTAGTGGATAAGCGTTCATGGACAAATAAGGGTAAACTAGGCACTTCAAAAGATAACCGTTCCGCTTTCCCTGTCCAATTCAAAAACGGTTCACTCATCGCCTTCAATTTACTGGCTGCTATTTTAGCAGTTTCTAAATCTTCAGCTTCAAGAATTTGCTCAATTAACGCCTCAGCTTGTTCTCTTGCTGGATTATCATCCCAGTTCAATTCAGGAGACAGCGAGGAATCGTAACGGTAGGTAGCGGGGGGTTTTTTGTTCTTGAAGTGGGGTTCTGTGCCAATATCGGGACGCTGGGGATGTTCCTCGCCATGGTTGTAACTCCTAGCTTCCGTTTGCTTGTTCGTCTTCTTATCTCTAGGCATCACCTTCTCTCCCTCCATGGCGAGTGCTACTTTTATTTTAATCTCTCAATAACCCCAAGAAAGCCAAAAAAAAGCGAACTTCTCTGGGGAGAAATTCGCCTTAATTTCCAGAAATTCTGAATTTAGTCAAAAATTAATTAGGCACGAGCTTCGAGACGACCATAGAAAATGCCGCGAATTTTCACTTCTTCAGCATCTTTTGCCCCTAAATCGGTGTCGGAAGGCTGTTCACTTTCAAAAACACCAGCAAACTCGCCGGTAGAAGCGTCAACTTTAGTCACCTGTAAAGACATAGTACCTTTACCTAGTTCCGTCGCTTTGACGTTAGCACGCTGGAAATCTTGACTATCAGCACTAGCGGGTAAAGCGACAGCATTATCATAACCTGTCACCACACCCCGACCTTTGGGATCCAAGAAACCAGCACCACGATAGGAAGGAACTTTAAAGTCGCCTTCAAAATCGGTGGAACTGTTGATAGAGCTAAATCCAGCTTCGGTTTTGCCAGTGAAACCTTTAATGGTAAAGAAGAGGGGAACTCTTTCACCTCCGGGTAATTGTACGGTAATGGGTTGGAAATCAATACCGTCTTCTTCCTTGAGGGTTAAAACACCGTCTTCACCTACGGTTAAGGTTGCTGTCATCTGTTCTAAACTGGTGGTATCTCTGGTTAAGAGTTTACCCGGGATAAAGGTGGCTGCTTCCCGCTTATTAATGGGTTCACCCTTGACAAAATATTCCTGGGGTTCCAAACATAAATCTGTCACCACATAACTTTCGCCGCGTTCTAAGGGGAGAGTCCCCCGGGTGAACTCGGAAATCTGCGGACATTTGTTAGCTAATCCAGTGTTTAAAATTTCATCATAGGTTAGCTCGTTTCTATTTAGGACGGCACTAGGCGCGTCGCTACAAGCTGTCAATACCCCCAAGCACAAGGCTAAAAAGGCAACTAACAATGCACGAAATCTCATCTATGTCAACCTCTCTTTGTCAATCTTTACAATTACTACCCTTGATCCATAGCCTGATGAATTATTGAATCGGTTGCGCCAATTCACCGAAACCCAGTTTATCAAAGATCAGTGACCATTGAGAAGATGGGAGACAGGGGACGGGAAACAGCAGCCAAGAGGCAACCCCCCCGATGTCGGGGGGCCAAGGGGGGGAGGCTCTAAGTAACTGATAGCTGATGACTGATATGATTGGTGTGACTGTTTTCAGACCCAAAAATTTCAATGAATAGCCCATTGCCGGGAGATAATAGCCAATTAGATAGCCAACTACATTCCCTTGTAACGACGGTGACAGCGATCGCCGAAGAACAGCAGGGAGATTGTAACGGTTTGTTAATGTTGCTGCGAACTTTAGAAAATTTACATCGGCAAATTCGCGAGCAGATGTTTGAGCCATCTTTACCCAATACCCGTAAGAACTTATACGGATTACTCCGGGATATCGAGGAAACCGGGGGATGGCCCTATATAGAACGGATGAAGTTACAAATGTTAATGGAAAAATTATTAGCCAGTGAAGTCGGCGCGATCGAGCCGGCGGCAAAAACCGATGATCGGGAAACGTGAAAAGGTGTTGGGTTTTTTAGGGTGTGGGGTGTGGGGTGTTAGGGTGTTGGGGTGTTAGGGTGTTGGGGTTTTAGTGGAAATTCCCCATTTCCCCATTTCCCCATTTCCCCATTTCCCCATTTCCCCATTTCCTTATCTCCCCATTCCCTGATTTCCCCATTTCCCTATCCCCCATTGCCTATCGCCAAGGGTTACGGAGCGGGTTACAGTATTGGGAAAATGGATATTTAAGGGTAGTTCGTAAATCATGACCACCGTGAACCCGATTAAATTTGGAACCGATGGCTGGCGCGGGATTATCGCCGCCGATTTTACTTTCGATCGAGTCGCTCTGCTCGCTCCCTTGGCGGCTCAGGTTTTAGCGGATAATTATGGTCAGACCACGGGTTCGCGGACGATGATCGTCGGCTATGATCGGCGGTTTATGGCGGAGGATTTTGCTCAAACTGCGGCGGAATCGCTGCAAAAAGCAGGTTTTGATGTGCTTCTCTCCCAATCCTACGCTCCTACTCCCGCTTTTAGTTGGGCAGCTCGAGCGGAAAATGCTCTCGGTGCGATCGTGTTAACCGCCAGTCACAACCCGGCTAAATATCTCGGTTTGAAGGTAAAAGGTTATTTTGGTGGTTCTGTCTCGCCGGAAATTACCCAACAAATTGAAGCTTTATTGTCTAATCCGCCGCAATTTAAGGCCAATGCAGGTAAATTAAGCACTTTTGAGCCTTGGCAAGGTTATTGTCAGGGTTTACGCCAAAAAGTTAACATTGCTGCTATTGCCAACGCGATCGAATCGGGACAACTAAAAGTTTATTCCGATGTTATGCACGGTGCGGCGGCTACGGGTTTAGAGCGTCTTTTGGGGGTGGGGATCACGGAATTACGCGGCAATCGCGATCCTTTGTTCGGTGGCGGCTCTCCGGAACCTTTACCGAGAAATTTGAGGGAAATCATCGATAAACTGGCTCAGAGCGCAAATTTAGCCCCTTTGCGAGTAGGTTTGGTCTTCGATGGCGATAGTGATCGAGTGGCGGCGATCGATGGTCGGGGGAATTTTTTAAGCACCCAAAATCTCATCCCGATTTTAATCGAGCATTTAGCCGGCAAAAAGGGAATGAGAGGGGAAATTGTGAAAACGGTGAGCGGTTCCGATTTAATCCCCAAATTAGCCAGTTTATACGGTTTATCGGTCTTTGAAACTCCGATCGGTTATAAGTATATCGCCGATCGAATGTTGACCACTCCTGTGTTAATTGGTGGGGAAGAATCGGGAGGTGTCGGTTATGGTACTCACATTCCCGAACGGGACGCTTTATTATCAGCTTTATACGTTTTGGAAGCGGTGGTAGAATCGGGCCAAGATTTAAGCGATCTTTACGCGCAATTACAGGATAAAACCGGTTTTTATTCTCAGTATGATCGTATTGATTTACCCCTAGCTAATATGGAAGCTCGCGATCAGTTAATTACTGCTTTGGATCAGGAACCCTTAAGGGAAATTGCCGGTAAACAAGTGACTGATTGTAATCCTATAGACGGTTATAAATTCCGTTTAGAAGATGGCAGTTGGTTGTTAATTCGCTTTAGTGGCACAGAACCGGTTTTGCGTCTCTACTGTGAATCTTCAACCCTCGATCGAGTTCATGAAATTCTCGCCTGGGCAAAATCTTGGGCTACCTAATAGAAAACGGGTTTCTTCAAGAAACCCGTGGGTGCATCTCGCATTTGCAGAAATACCGACAATCAGCAATTATCACTGACTTTTAAATTATTACAGATATATCGGCTGCTGTCTGTAAGCATCCCACCGAAAAACTAATGCGCGGGGGGTTTGGGGGGTAGAACCCCCCAAAAGCTTGGATTGAGTAATAAAATCGAAAGTAACGCCCGACTTTAGCCGAGAGTTTCCCCTTAGAAATCCCAACTTAGTAGATTTACAAAAATGAGATGCACCCGAAACCCGTTTGAAAACGGGTTTCTTTAAGAAACCCGTTTTTTAACGCATTCAATAATACAAATATCTTCTTGAGTCGGAATAATTCTATTTAATTTTAAACCCGCTTGGCCCAACAATTCCTCAAATTCTTCTGCGGTTCTTTCTTTACCTCCCGGACACATAACTAACATATTCAGGTCTAACATTTTAGCGGCCGAAGGATTATTACCCGAAGGAACAACCATTTCCAAGACCAAGACTTTACCGTTACTATCTAAAGCTTGACAACAGTTTTTCAAAATGGCAATCGCCCGTTGATCATCCCAATCATGAATAATATGTTTTAATAAATAGCCATCTCCTCCCGACGGTACGGATTCAAAAAAACTACCCCCAACGGTTTGACAACGATCAACAATGCCGTGTTTTTCTAAAGTGGGTTGACAATGGGAAATTACATATTCTTCATCAAAAAGAATCCCTTTTAGTTGGGGATATTGCTCTAAGATTGTCCCCAACATCTCACCGTATCCCCCACCTACATCTACTAGGGTTTGAAATTCCGAGAAATCATACACAGCTAAAATAGCCTTCTCCTCCGACAAAGAAAAACTATTCATCGACTGTTCAAAAATCTCTGCATCTAGCGGATGAGTTTGAAAATATTCAAAGACCCCCATCCCAAAGACATCATCAAAGGATGGTTGTCCCGTTTTAATACTATGTAACACATTTCCCCAGGCTTGATAATGGGGGGCTTCTCCTAACATAATCGCTGTCGCTTTTACTGACCAGGGATGGTCACTAGATAAATGTTCGGCCAAGGGAGTTAGTATAAACTGTTGAGATTCAGTTTCTTGAAAAATTCCCACACTAGCTAACCCTCTCATCAGTCGGTATAAAGCAGCAGGATTGGTCTCAGTTAGGGAGGCTAACTCTTGACAAGATTTCGCTCCCTTGCTCAAATGCTCGGCTAGACTCAATTTAGCCGCAGCATAGATGGCCTGAGATAGCCAGTAACCCGAAATCATTTGGGTTAATTGAAGATGAAGAGGGAATTCAGGTAAGGACATAAGCAACTTTTGCGGGAATAAAATTAAACATTACCATATAGAATAAATCTGCTGCAAAAGCCAGTTATCGAGGCGGTATCGAGTCAAAATATCTAAAACTTAGGATAAATTTGACATAATCTTCGTTTTTATGGATGGGATAGTTGTCTCTTGTCTTTTTTCTCCTCCGGTCGCCTGTTTCGGAGTCTCCTTATCTAGGGAAAGATTTTTGATTTTTGCAGGAGAGCTAATAAATCTATCGATTTTGACCCCTAAAAGCTGACGGCGGACGGCGGACATTGATTGCGGCAAAAAGCGCAAAAATGATTACAATCGATCCAAAATATCAACGACTAGGATTAAATGGCTACTCATATTGTTACTGGTGTCGCGGGTTTTATCGGTTCTAACTTGGCACAAAAGCTTTTAGAACAAGGAGATCAGGTGATCGGTATCGATCAATTTAACGATTATTACGACCCCAGTTTAAAGCGCAAAAATGCCCATATTCTAGCAAAATATTGCGAATTTAAGTTAATTGAAGCGGATATACAAGCCCTCGACTGGCGACAACTGTTGCAAGGAGTAGAAGTATTATTCCATCAGGCAGCCCAAGCGGGAGTCAGAGCAAGCTGGGGTGATGGATTTCGTCAATATACCGAAAGGAATATAAATGCTACTCAAATTATTCTTGAGGCCGCTAAGGAAACCCCGTCTTTACAACGGATGGTTTTTGCTTCCACTTCCTCGGTATATGGCAATGCGGAAACGATGCCGACTCCCGAAACCCTTTGTCCCCAACCGGTTTCACCCTACGGCATCACCAAATTAGCGGCAGAAAGACTCTGTTGGCTATATCACCAAAATTTTCACGTTCCCGTCACTGCCTTGCGTTATTTCACCGTTTATGGACCGCGGCAACGTCCCGATATGGCTTTCCATAAGTTTTTTCAAGCAGCGATCGCAGGTAAAGCCATCGGCATCTACGGGGATGGCAAACAAACCCGCGATTTTACCTTTATTAGCGATGCTGTAGCGGCAAATTTAGCCGCTGCCGTAGTGCCGGAAGCGGTGGGTGAGGTGTTTAATATTGGTGGGGGTAGTCGCGTGGTTTTATTGGATGTCTTGGATACCATGGAAAAAGTCATCGGTAAACCGATTTTGCGATCGCATCAAGGATTGGCCCGAGGAGATGCCCGTCACACCGCCGCCGATGTCACCAAAGCCCGTACTATTCTAGGTTATAATCCCCAAGTCTCTTTAGCCGACGGATTAGCCCAAGAATGGCAGTGGATTCAGGAATTATATTGTTAACGGGGGCAATATCCTTAATAATCAAAAAATCTCCCTTTGACGGGGAGATTTTGGTTAATATCTAGGGTTATCCCCCGACAAATTACATTCAACTTAAAATTTGATGTTATAAGGGTATTATGCTTGTCAATGTAAAGTTTTATTACAGGATTCAACATTTCTGGATTTAACGTTTCTGTCAAATGCTTGACAATTTTGTTAATTACCGATAGCGTGCCAATAAACAAAAGTATTTGGCAGGTAATTAGATCATGGCTACTTATACATTTTCTGCGAAAACCCTAACATCTCCAACCCTGCTACCCACCGGCGGGGTAGTAATTAATATGGGAACCATCACTGGTGAGGGTTGGGGTTTCAGGCGCGCCCTGCTCTTTTTTATCGACAGCAACTTTCTAAACACTAGACCCCAATTTATTACCGGCTCAATTCCCACCGGAGCAACTGGGAGGAATCTGACTTCTGTAGGGCGATTAGCCCCTGGAAACAGTCCATTTAATATTACTGGCACAGCTTGGCGACTGCGTAATGGCGACAGTACTGATTCAACTGGGACTCTTAAAGGCTATGGCTCTAGTTTTATCAATACCTACGACCTTGCTGCCAACACAGATACCTTTATCATTTCTCCCTTTGTTACCGGACCTGCTACTCATATCCTAGAAATCCCGTCAAGTTCATCATTTACTAAGGCTGCATCTAATAATCCGTTTTATAGTGCTAACGATCCCGCTCTGACTAGCACCGACAACTATAAACTGATTGGCAGTTCCTTTAACGATAATCTGGCAGGTCAGAACGCTAATGACACCATATTAGGTGGAGCCGGTAACGATACGATCTTTGCCTTGGGGGTGATGATTATGTTGAGGGGGGTGATGGTGATGACACCATATTAGGTCGAACTGGTAACGATACAATCTTCGGCGGTAATGGTAATGATGCTTTTGATGGGGGTGAAGGAAATGATTCTCTTTATGGGGGTAGTGGTATCGATCTAATCCAGGGACTAGAAGGAAATGATTATCTTGATGGGGGTAGTGGTAGTGATAGTCTTGAGGGGGGTGATGACAACGATACCCTACTAGGTGGGGACGGTAATGATACACTCGGGGGACTTCAGGGTACTGATAGTCTTGATGGGGGTATTGGTAATGATAGTCTGAGGGGAGGGGCTGGCAATGATACCTTACTAGGCAATGATGGTACGGATACTCTCCTGGGAGGTAATGGTAGCGACAGCTTAACAGGTGGGGCCGGTGTAGATACATTTACTCAGGGAGTTACAGATAGTGTCGGACCAACAATCATCCCAGGCACTTTTACCGATGGCAACACCATTACTTTTGGTAACGGTTTAGACATCATTTCAGACTTTGAAGCGGGTACATCGGGAGATAAACTTGATCTGGATTCTGCGAGTTCGGCAATATCCGCGATTGGGGTTTCAATTGCTAGTCTGGTTTCTGGTACAAACTACTATCTTTCTGGTAGCTACAGTGGTAATGTTTTCACCATCAGCGCTGATGGTGTTGGCTTAGATACACTGATTAT
>SFBL01000084.1 GCA_007095785.1 Microcystis aeruginosa Ma_SC_T_19800800_S464 | reverse complement strand
GAAAGTAGAGACTCAAGTTTTTCGTAATTAATGCTTAAGGGTGATCCGTGAGACATTGCGCTCTCTCCTATTTGTGATTAGGTTCGCTTTTGCAGCTTGGTAGAATCTGTCAGCCTAACTATATAATATACGGAAACTTTCCTTATACTACGCTAAATACGCACTTTTAAAAGAATCTTTCCGTATATTACGCTCAAGTGGAGTGATCGCAAGAATCTTTCCGTATATCACGTCCAAAAGCGTGTTAGCTAGATCAGCGTACTGTAAACAGCACTAATTGTTGTCGTTTTTTAGGGGTGATCGGCAAGATTACTGTCAATTTACCCCTAGTTTTCTCTCTTGGCTTAGTCTGTAACCAATCTTTACAAAGCTGTAACTTGATACCGGGGAATAAGTTAATCCAGCATTAGGCGATCGCTCCTCAGCAATTGAGAAAGTTTTCACAACGTCCAACGGTAGCAAGCAATTATTATCCAGATCAGCGATCGCTGAATAATTGCCTCACGATTAGCATTGACGTTACCGATAATCATGGCAATAAATTTGCCCCCATCAAACCGACTCGATCAACTGCGCTCTTTTTAGTCCCTAACATCGGAAAAAATCCTCAATAAGGCTTGACAAACTAGCTAGACTTGACTTATACTTTTGTTATAATGGGAATCCGTGTCGCCCTGCAACCTCTCTCTTTTCAGGCCAGATGCAGAAGTAACTTAAAGATGACAGAATTTCGCATCGAGAAAGACAGCATGGGAGAAATTCCCGTACCTGCCGATAAACTTTGGGGAGCGCAGACCCAAAGATCCCTACAATACTTTAGTATCGGTGATAATCTCATGCCCCGGGAGATGATCCGGTCCTATGCCATTCTCAAAAAAGCCTGTGCAATTGTCAATCAGCAAAAAAATCGTCTCAGTCAGGAGAGAAAAAATCTTATCTGTCAAGTCTGCGATGAGATTTTAGCCGGACAACACGCAGATAACTTTCCCCTCTACGTTTGGATGACGGGAAGTGGCACCCAATTTAACATGAACATCAACGAAGTCATCTCCAATCGTTGCAGTCAACTGACGGGGAATCCTCTGGGTAGCAAAACTCCCGTTGACCCCAACGATCATGTTAATATGTCCCAATCGACTAATGATTCCTTTCCCTCGGCCATGTATATTGCCGTTGCCTTGGCAGTCAAGGAAAAATTAATTCCCAGTCTGCAACTATTACGGAATAGTCTCGATGAAAAGGCGCAATTATGGGCAAATATAGTTAAAATTGGTCGCACTCACCTACAGGATGCCACCCCTTTAACCCTCGGACAAGAATTCTCTGGTTATGTGGGTTTATTAGATGATGGCAGCGATTGGCTAGAAAAATGTCTAGAAAAAGTCTATCGTTTATCCTTGGGAGGAACAGCAGTCGGTACGGGAATTAATGCTCCTCTCGGTTTTGCTGAAGATGTGGCTGCCGAAATCGCTAATCTGACCAAATTACCCTTTATTACCGCTCCTAATAAGTTTACCGTGCAAGGTTCCCACGATGCTCTGGTTTTTTTGAGCGGGGGACTGAAAACTATCGCTAGTTCCCTCTATAAAATTGCTAATGATATCCGTTTACTTAGCTGTGGTCCCCGTTGTGGATTAGGAGAATTACAGCTGCCGGAAAATGAACCGGGTTCTTCAATTATGCCGGGGAAAGTTAATCCCACCCAATGCGAAGCTTTATCGATGATAGCAGTGCAGGTGATGGCTAATGATTTAGCGGTGACGATGGGAGGTGCTGGAGGACATCTGGAGATGAATGTCTATAAACCGCTGTTGATTCATAATCTCATGCAGTCTATCCGTTTGCTCACGGATGGTTGCGGTAATTTCTGTCAATTTTTGGTTCAGGGGATGACTGCTAATCAAAAACAAATTGAGACTTTTTTAAATCAATCCTTGATGCTGGTGACTGCATTAAGTCCCGTGATTGGTTACCAAAAGGCTGCCTACGTCGCTCATTATGCCCTAGAAAAGGATTTAACCCTGAAAGTGGCAGCCTTGCAACTAGGATACATCGAGGAAGAGGATTTTGATCGCATTGTTGACCCCGCTAAGATGGTTAATCCCTACGTTGCTGATGGTTAATTGTCTGAGGGGATAACTGCTGTAAAAATCAGAGGTCGCAGGCAGGCACGGATTCCCATTATACATATAAGTATATGGCAAGCGGCGGGATTTGTCAAGCCCCGCCGGTCAAAATTTCTCCTAAACTTGGGTGATGATAGCGAAGAAAACAAACAGAAAAATCATAAATGCTGCTGCCATGCGGAAGAATGGTTTAGGAAGATTAATAATTTTCTCCAGTTTCAAGAAACCCACCAGAAAATAAGCGACGATTGCGAGGAGAATCGGGATAACTAAGCGTAGGATTGTGCCAAGGCGACCAGAGAAAAACTCACCGATTTTATAGCGGGGTGTATTTTCTTCCGCGTGAGGAGGAATGGTTGCACTTGTCCAAGTTTCCCCCCCATCGGTGGAACGAAAAACTGTAGTTTGAGCGCCACCAAAACCGAATAAAGTTTTATCTTGAGCGTAATTAGGAGAAAACTGGACGGAGATACCAGAGGAAGGGATACTATGAATTTTCACTAGGGGTATTTTAGGATCACCAATTGATTTAAAAGTTTCTCCTCCATCGGTAGATTTAAACAAACCATCTCCCTGTAAACTAACTATTACCGTGCGATCATTAGCATAATTAGGAGAGATAGCAATGGTTTCTACTGAGGTATTGGGATTAAACCCCGGTTTCTCTAATTTTGTCCAACTTTTAGCCCCATCTTTGCTGACATACAAACCAGAAAAAATTGTCCCCGCAAAAATAGTTCCATCACTGGGATAATTGGGAGATATTGCCAACTGCACATTAGAAGCTTGTGATAGGGGGGTTCCTTGGCTGACATTTTTCCAAGTTAGTCCACCATCAACACTTTGATAAATCCCCTCTGTTCCCGTGACAAACAAAGTTTTATCCTTAGCAAAATCGGGGGAAGCTACCATGGCAGGGGCATAATTACCGGAAATTCTGCCCACTTCACTGATATTTTTAACCGTATTTCCTCCATCGGTAGAACGAAATATTCTACCCTGCTGATTGGTGAGAAAAAGAGTTTTATCCTTGGCAAAATCTGGAGAAGGAACTATTCTCGGACCGCGTACTCCTTTATCAATTTCGATAATTTTCCATAAATCACCACCGTTATCGGATTTGGCAAATCTATTGCGTAAAAACCCCGCAAAAATAGTTCTATCTTTTCCATAGTTAGGAGAAAAGGCAATGTCAAAGAAACGCCGGGGATCTTGTCCTGATTCTTCGGGATCTTTACCAAGTCGATAAACCTCTAAACCGCGATTAATTGGTGTCCAAGTTTCCCCTTTATCCCGACTGATGAAGATATTGCCTACATAATTAGCAATGACGACAGTACCATCCTGGGCATAATTAGGAGAAACCGCCATAGCGATAACTGTTCCCCGGTCTAAAGTTTCTATTTCCTGCCATTGTTTGCCGCTATCTGTGGTTTTAAATAAGCCATTAAATCCCCCTAAAAACATCGTATCTTCAACGACTTTTAAATCCATAAAGTGGGGAACTTTATAATCATCAGCCTGTTTATCTTTCGTTAAACCCTCGCTCATCTTTTTCCAACTTTTGCCCCCATCTTGCGAAACATACATTCCGTCATACCAAGTAATGGCATAAAGGGTGGAGTTTTGGGCATAGTCGGGAGAAATAACGATGTCTTCGATGATTTTATCTTTAATTCCTTCGTTAACGGCTTGGAAGGTTTTACCATCATCAACGGTTTTTAAAATACCTGCTTCTTCTGTGCCGACAAAAAAGGTTTTATCCCTGTCTAAATTAGGAGAAAAAGCAATTGTATCTACTGCCCCCACATTGGTAGGTAAGGGGAGATTCTGCCAAGTTTTCCCCCCATCGGAGGAAGTGTATAATTTACCCTGTTCATCCCCGAAAAAAATTCGCCCTGGATTGTTGGGAGTAATAGCGAGAAAGGTTATTAGTGTCTTGGTGGGGAAAATATTTGACCAATTTTTACCACCATCTTCGGTTAAATAAACCCCTTTTTCTAATCCCACTGCTGCTGCTATATTGGGATCGGAAGGGGCAATTTCTAGGAAGTTAATAAAGTTAGTTTCTAAACCCTGATTAACTTTCTGCCAAGATTCCCCCGCATCTTCACTTTTATAAATACCATCGGATCTTGAAGCTAAATAGAGAATATTTTTATTGACGGGAGATAGGGAGAGGGAACTTAATTCCCCCGTATAATCTAAACCTTGAATTAATCTTGTCCAGTTGCTACCTCCGTCGCTAGACTTATAAAAGTTATTTCGCACCAATATATATACTGTATTATCTGTCTGGAAATCAGGAGAGACTTCCACTTGACTAATCACATCATGGGGACGATGGGCAAAAGCGGGATTACTCCAAAGACAAAAAACTGTAGCGATTATCAATAAAATGAGATTAAACTTGTGGGCGAATCTCAGCAAACTTTGGCGATTAATCATACTTAAACTGCTAATATCGACGATAAAAATTGACCTAATCTAGCAAAGGGCGATCAAGATTTAACCGAGGGTTCTGTAATAGTATAGACGAAAATGGCGATTATAACCATTACTAAAATCAGGCTTATTTGCTATCAGCATAGATTAGAACCAATCTCTACACTTTGATTGTTGTAGAGACTCATTGCCTTTTGTAACCCTTGTTTGAGACCAAGTTCGATCGCTTTTCTGGACAAGTCTAACACTTTCAAGATCACTTCGTTTTCTTGGGGAGTGAATCGGCCTAAAACGTGGGAAATTGTCGCTTTTTCGGTTGATTTACCGATTCCTATGCGTAAACGAGCGAAGTTTTCCGTGCCAACGTGGGCAATCATCGATTTAATACCGTTGTGTCCGCCTGCCGATCCCGATAGACGGATTCTCAACCGGCCTAGGGGCAGATCCATATCATCGTAAATAACTAAAATCGACTCTGGAGCTAGTTTATACCAGTCCAGCACCGCTCGCACCGACTGCCCGGAGCGATTCATATAGGTTTGGGGTTTCAAAAGACGAATTTTGCCCAGGAGAGGACCGTCACCCTCGGCGATAAAACCTTGAAATCGCTTGTTTTCCTGCCAAGATAGCCCCCAATCCCGCGCTAATGAGTCCACAGCTTCAAAACCGATATTATGACGGGTGCGATCATATTTGGGTTCGGGATTGCCCAAACCGATAATTAGCCGAGGAATAATTAAATTAGGGGTTTTATCGGAATTCATAGGGGAAAATCGGGTTTTTAACCAGGACCCGATTCTTATTATCACCGAATTAGCACTCCGAGCGCTGGAACAAAGTTTCTAGATAAACCTTGGCACAGCTATTTTGCTCCTCAAAATTCATCCTTTCGGGTGATTGACAATTAAGTAGAAAAAATGATATTGCCGCCGTAAACACACCATCTTGATCCCAACCGGGGTGAGTTTCTAGGTATTGTTGTAGGGATTGGTGGAGGATTTCGGGGATTTCTGCCAAGATACTGACGGATGTATTCATATCGTTTACCTCTGATCGGAAGTGGGGAAATCCCTGACTGGTGCAGTGGACAGTAAGGACTATTGTGAGCCAAGTTGGGGGGAGTTGCAATATTACCAGATGTAAAGGAATGCTTTAGAAAAACTTAATATTTACGAGGGAATAAGGGTTAGAGCTAGATTTTATTTACTCAACTTAACAGTAACTCAGTATCTATCCATGGGGATTTTGACAATCAAGATTAATTTTTTCTGCAAGCAAGTGCCGATTATATCGCTGTTGCTTGTGGAAAAGTCTGGGTAAACTGTGGAAAACTGGGGAGTGAGTGGGGAAAGACTGGGGAATGTATGGGGGAAAACATCGGGGAAAAATAAGATTTGCAAATTTTAATCAGCAGTGCTGCTCAAATCCGATCCCTGATAGCTATCTCACAAGTCTGGGAGTCTCGACGCTGAATGCTGGCTGC
Source organism: Microcystis aeruginosa Ma_SC_T_19800800_S464 (assembly GCA_007095785.1). GTDB lineage: Bacteria > Cyanobacteriota > Cyanobacteriia > Cyanobacteriales > Microcystaceae > Microcystis > Microcystis aeruginosa_E. Next base: position 49,994 of record SFBL01000084.1, on the reverse strand, counting down.
TATGCTTTTACCACCAATACGGAACAGGTAGCTTCTGCCACCACGAGACTACTAACAGAATCTTCAATCACCCGTTGAACTCCCGTTAATCCCCTGCTGCCGATCACGATCAGATCAGCTTGATAGATATTAGCTAAACGAATAATTTCCTCCGCTGGATCGCCAAAGATGACCTCGATTTCACTAGGGGTAGCAATTTGGGATTGATAGCAGCGCAATTGATCTTCAATGATCTCACGGGAGGGGTGAGGGCGATCCACTGCCGATTCATCTCCCTCCTTACCAAGAATATGGGTGATGATGATGTAAGAATTTGCCGTTAGAGAGAGGGAATTCAAAGCATGAAGGACTCGATGGGATGATTCCCCACAATCTAAGGCAACAACGATATTTTTAAACATTTTGACTAAATCCTGTCGCTAAATAAATTTCCAATTAAGATTCCGGAGCAAAAAATCTATAGACAATTTTATAGGTTATTGCGATCGGTTAAGATTTCGTAACCCGTGGCAGTTACTAGGACAGTATGCTCAAATTGAGCAGAGAGAGCATTATCCATCGTCACCACCGTCCAACGATCGCGTAAAGTTCTGGTATGTTTAGATCCCCCATTGACAATTGGTTCAATTGCGAGAGTCATCCCAGCGCGGAGTTTGACATTGGGTAACTGATTAGTGCGAAAATTAAATACCGAGGGTTCTTCGTGGAGATTTCTGCCGACTCCATGACCGGTAAAATCTTCTACCACTTGGAAACCGTTAGCTTGAACGTGATCTTCGATCGCTCCTGCAATATCGAGCAGATAATTGCCAGCTTTTACCTGATTTATGCCTTTATATAAAGCTTCTTCCGCTACGCGGATTAATTTTTCGGCTTTGGGAGAGACGGAACCGATCGCGATCGTAATACAGGAATCCCCATGATAACCTTGGTAGTAGGCCCCCGTATCTACCTTTAACACAGAACCGGCTTTGAGGCGTTTTTTCGGGCTAGGGATACCGTGAACGACTTCGTTATCGACGGAGGCACAAATCGAGGCAGGAAAGCCATAATAACCTTTAAAACTGGGAGTAGCACCCATTGCGCGGATACGTTTTTCCGCATAGACATCCAGATCCGCCGTCGTTATCCCGGGTTGAGCGATCTCGGCAATTTCCTTGAGGACTGTAGCGGCAATTTTACCCGCTTGTCGCATAATAACGATTTCTGCGGCGGATTTGGTTTCGATTCCCCGGCGGCTTTTCTGTACTCGCGGTGAACCTACTTGCTCTGGGGTTTTAGTTTCGGGAAAAAGCAGCTTGGTTAGGATGTTCATGGAAAGTTGGCTCAGAGTCTTTACCTAACTTAGCATTTTCCCGGCGATCGATGACTGCTCTGGAGAAATCAAGGGACATTTAGAAAAGCTATAGTAGGAAAAAGGCTATTTTTCCAGCGAGGTGACAATTTATGGCAGTCAAAAAAGAGTTTTCCAGTTTTCAGGAACTGTTGCAAACCACTAATCTCCCCGTGTTAGTGGATTTCTATGCCACTTGGTGTGGTCCTTGTCAAATGATGGCTCCGATTCTAGAACAAACGGGAATGTATTTCAAAAATCGCCTACAAATTGTCAAAATTGATACAGACAAATATCCCAATTTAGCCAGTAAGTACGGTATTCAAGCTTTACCCACTTTAGTAGTCTTTAAAAATGGTCAACCGATCGATCGAATCGAGGGAGTGATGCAGGTTAACCAACTGGTTCAACATTTACAAACTCTGTTGTAAGATAATTTTGAACCAGAACTAGGAGTTAGTGTCATGGCAAAGGCGATTTGGAATGGTGCAGTGGTAGCGGAAAGCGATAACTGTGAAATTGTCGAGGGAAACTACTATTTTCCCCCCGATACCATCAAAGCTGAATATTTTCAACCCAGTAACACCCATACCATTTGTTCTTGGAAAGGAGAGGCTAGTTATTATACTCTCAGGGTAGATGGACAGGACAATAAAGATGCCGCTTGGTATTATCCCGATCCTAAACCAAAAGCCCAAAATATTAAAGGATATATCGCTTTTTGGCGAGGTGTGCAGGTTGAGAAATGATCGCCATCTACCCCGGCAGCTTCGATCCAGTTACACTCGGTCATTTAGATATTATCGAACGCAGTGTGCCACTATTCGAGCGAGTAATCGTGGCAGTTCTCTGCAATCCCCATAAAAACCCCCTGTTTACCGTCGAAAAACGCATAGAACAGATCAGCTACTGTACAAAACACCTGAAAAACGTTGAGATAGACAGTTTTTCGGGATTGACGGTTGAATATGCCAGATTAAAGGGAGCTAAGGTCCTGTTGCGGGGGTTGCGGGTTCTCTCGGACTTTGAAAAAGAACTGCAAATGGCACACACCAATAAAACTCTCTGGGAAGGAATCGAAACGGTTTTTTTAGCCACCACTAAAGAATATAGTTTTTTAAGTAGTAGCGTGGTTAAAGAAATCGCTCAATTCGGTGGCTCTGTCAGCCATCTAGTCCCGGAAAACGTTTCTAGGGATATTTACTCATACTACAGTTAACATACTAAAATACAGTAATGAGGACGATCTGAACCTATGGCGCGCCGAGAACCTAATGATCCCAGAAAAGCAGTACCTAACACTTCTAATAGTGCGGTTCCCAGTCCACCCGTCGATTTCGATATCTATCAGGATTTGGCGCGTCTGCAAGAGATGATTTTTGATAGTTTCCATATCCCCCTCACCCGTTGGACAATGATCGATGAGGGACAGATATCCGAACAGATCGATATCATCTATGAAACCGTGCCACCGGCAGTACAGAAAGCTTTAGCAATTTTACGGGAAGAAGAGGAAATTATCACTAAAGCGGAGGAATACGCTCAACAAGTCCTTCGTTCTGCTCAACAAAGGGCCGCCCAAATTCTCGACGAGTCTGGTATTATTCAACAAGCAGAACGGCAAGCGTCCCAAATTCGTCAACGGGTTCAGCAGGAGTGCGAATCCTTGCAACAACAAACCCTCGATGAAATCGAACAGATGCGTCACAGCACCTTGCAGGAAGTGCAACAGTTACGACAAAAAACCCAAGCTGAATGTCATGAAATTCAAAAAGGCGCTGACGACTATGCTGAAGCGGTTTTAGAACATCTTGATCAACAATTAGGACAAATGTTACAGGTTGTCCGTAACGGTCGTCAACAGGTAAGATCGAAACCAACATCTTTAAAAAATCTATCCGGAGAACGTCCTTAATCAGTTATCAGTGATCAGTTATCAGTTATCAGATGTAAGTTTTAAGTTAATTAGTGAGTTAGTTATCTTTATCCCTGATTACTGTTTACTATTTACCGATCGCTGAAAAGAACCAAACCTCCGATTACTCACCGATAACTGATAACGGAATTTCATGAATAACCCCTCCTCGAATTCCCCTCTATTCGGACGCTTTCTTAGCGGGTTATTCAGCTGGAAAATTTGGTTATTTCTCCAGATATTTCAAGGTAGTAAAAGCTTTTATCGATTCCTGTATCATTATTTATATCGTCGTCCTAAAATCGATCGCATTCTCAGTAGCGATGTCATCTATATTCCCGATAAAAAACTTTATAGCATTCCCCTCGATGTGCTGAAAATGGAGCAGCAAATGGTTAATAGTGAGCGCCAGCAGTTGACTTCTATTACTACTTGGAAAGTTAAAACGATTCATCCCACCATCACCGAAACCGAGATCCAATTCCACGATATTACCGTCGATTTACAACAGGTACACCTGATTAAATCAGACCTTAATAACTATGATTATACTAACACTCGCCGCTTGGCTCCTCTGGTGAAAACCTTACTTTTTGAAATTAACCCCAAAATTGCCAGTTTAGTAGAAAAGAAAAATCAATTACATAGACTGCGAAATCTGGCCGCATCTTCCGAAATTTTTCATTCACAAACTCCATTATATGATCGAGCAATTAATCAAGTCCAGCTAATTATTGATCAAGCGGAAACTTTAGGACAAGAATGTTTAAAATTTATCCGAGAAACTCTGATCGAACGGGAATTAGTGCAATCCGATATCGATAGCAATTTCGTTGATTGTAACCTCGATTTTGCTAGTCAATATCAACTAATTCAAGAAAAATATCAACTCTGGAAAGGAGAAGTACAAGCTTATTTTGAACTAAAAGATTCTTCCCTACCTAAAAATTAACTATGGTTATCAGTAATCAGTAATCAGTAATCAGTAATCAGTAATCAGTAATCAGTAATCAGTATCAGTAATCAGTAATCAGTAATCAGTAATCAGTAATCAGTAATCAGTAATCAGTAATCAGTAATCAGTAATCAGTAATCAGTAATCAGTAATCAGTAATCAGTAATCAGTAATCAGTAACAGGATTTATTAAACCTCTTGCATAATTAATTTGTGAAGGTTCAAAAACGGCAAAAGTAAGGATTAAATTGTATAAAATATGTAAATAGACCATTTAATTGATTATTATTCATTCTTAATTCTCCTGACTACTGACTACTGACTCCTAACCCTAACAACAATTTTTGATTTTTACAAGAGGTCTATTATTATGTCTAATTTAATGGCAATTCGTGAACATATTTTTGCTTGGGGAAAACGCACCTATATCATGGGTGTTTTAAACGTTACTCCCGATAGTTTCAGTGATGGGGGAGAATTTGACAGTGTTGAAAATGCCCTGCTACAGGCGATGAAAATGATCGAGGCTGGGGCTGATATAATCGATATCGGTGGTCAATCCAGCCGTCCAGGAGCGCAAGAAATTAGCCTAGAAGCAGAATTATCGCGAGTTATCCCCGTAATCACCGCTATTCGACAACAAAGTTCTATTCCTATCTCTCTCGATACCACTAGGGCGATCGTGGCGGACGAAGGTATCGCCGCCGGGGCCGATTTGATCAATGATATTTCTGGGGGAACCTTCGATCGCCTATTATTGCCTACGGTGGCTAAATTGGCCGTTCCCATCATTCTCATGCACCTGCGGGGCAATCCGCAAACCATGCAATCTCTAACACATTATGACGATTTAGTCAAGGAAATTAAAGAATTTTTACAGGATCGCGTTAAGGAAGCTTTACAGTGGGGTATTGCTAGGGAAAATATTATCATCGATCCGGGGATTGGTTTTGCCAAAACCGGGACACAAAATCTTGAGTTATTGCGAGAATTAGGCCAATTTCGGGATTTAGACTTACCTATTTTAATTGGATTGTCGAGAAAACGCTTTATCGGCGAGATTACAGGCAAAGATGACCCAAAAGAACGAGTTTTCGGAACAGCGGCGGCCTGTGCTATAGCGATCGCCAAAGGGTCCGATATCCTGCGCGTCCATGATGTGGCTGCGATCGTAGATGTGAGTAAAGTGGTGGACGCAATCGAGCGAAGTTGAAAATTTTTGTTAGTCTTAGAATCATCCACACTTCGATCGAAATTAGCGATGAATAGCCAACTAACCAGCGATCATTGTATGTTACCCGTGATTCGATCTCCCCGGGATTATCAAGTTTTTCGCATTAGTGCTGGGGATACGAATCGTTTAGCGATCGTCTTTGATTCTACCGTAGCGGGGGATTCCTTGACCGTCTGTGTGGAAATTTTCGACCCCCACGGTCGCACCCCTACCCATCGTCATCATTTTGCCGTAGAAATGTTTTTTATCCTCAAAGGGGAGGGAATGGCTATCTGTGATGGTAAACCGATTCCCCTGGGGCCGGGGGATAGTTTATTAGTCCGTCCCACGGGTATTCACGAGATTAGAAATGTCGGGGACGGAAGACTTTATGCACTATGTTTTATGGTTCCCAATGAGGATTTTTCGGAATTAATTCGCAATGGTATCCCAGAGGAGTTAGACGCAGAAGATTTAGAGGTGTTGATGGGAACTATTAAAGGATAATCAAGCCATATCATCCCTTAAATTTTGGGCTTTTTTTCTAGAAAGAGGGCGATAAAAAAGGTAAAGGTTCCTCCCAGAAGTCCGAAGATTAGCCAATTTAATCTTGGATAGCCTTTATTGATAGCGATGACTGTAGCAATGCCACCGATGAGACAATGCCAGAAAAAAAGCAACAAGAATAAATCCAAGCTCAGGGAAATATCACCAATTAGTTTCATATTTTATCAGTAGAGCAATAGAGTTAATTGTTGAGATGGCAAATCTCTATAATTTTCCCAATGTAAGTATTTCTCCTATTTTTTTGTCCAAGGCCATTTTGTTCCCATCTCGGTTAAAGCTGAAAAAACTAGATAGAGAGTGAGAAGAGCAATACAAAAGAGAAACGTCAATAAGTCGTTATTCATCGAGTCATTGCTGATAGCTTAAAGGTCACAATTAGCTACTATCCATTTATCCACTACTTAGCAATTATTGCTTTTATAGACTGTTTAAACAGGATTGATTATTGTTGCTGTTGTGCCAAATAGTTAAGCACTGTTTCCAGAGTCAAGTCTAAACGTTCCGAGATTTGTTGCGGGGTTAAACCGAGGTCTTGCAGTAGAGGAATTGTTTTTAGTTTTTGCAAGTTTATTCCCTGTTCAATTCCCTGTTCAATTCCCTGTTCAATACCATCTCCAAAAGCTTCTTGATAGAAACGAGTTTGTTTTAGGTCTTGTAGTTCCAACATAGCTTCAATTTCCTCTCGATTACTGTTTTTCTAGACTGTTAAAACAGGTTTGATTATTGTTGCTGTTGTGCCAAATAGTTAAGCACTGTTTCCAGAGTCAAGTCTAAACGTTCCGAGATTTGTTGTGGGGTTAAACCGAGGTCTTGTAGTAGCGGAATTGTTTTCAATTTTTGCAAGTTGATTCCCTGTTCAATTCCCTGTTCAATTCCCTGTTCAATTCCCTGTTCAATTCCATCTCCAAAAGCTTCTTGATAGAAACGAGTTTGTTTTAGGTCTTGTAGTTCCAACATAGCTTCAATTTCCTCTCGACTTTTTTGGGGTAACTTATAAATGATTATCGTTTCGATTAAATCAATGACATTTCTCTGCACTAAGCGATCGCTCACTTCTCTTTGAGCCTGTTTAATTAAAATCTTAGCAGAATTAACAGCTTGACTCTCACTTTGCGTAACCAATTTGATCAAAGCGATCGCTAAGGAAGGAGTCTCGTCATTTGCCAATTCATCCAGATAGATTCTTTTAATCCTGGCCAAGGATAACAAATCTGCAAATTGCTGGGGATGTTCTCGCTCAATTTCTCGGCTAGGATAAATAACAACTATCTGCCAAGGTGACAAAGGTTTATACTGTCTAAGATACAAGAAAAGTTCCGAAAATAATCGATAATATAGGTCTTCATCCTTTTGAAACTGCACTTCTACCAGATAAAAAGGCAAATTTTCTAGATTATCGAGCGGCAAAAATAAACCATCTAATCGAAAAGCTAGTTGTTTGACTTCTTGGGAAGTAAATCGATAATTGCTAACCCTAGCATCGGGTCGTTCGATTAATTCAAAGAACGAATCGGGAAAATCGAGAAACATTCGATAGAATATGCTGTCAGTTTTCATACTGCCACAAAATTGCCTGTAATTTCAGCTTAATCCGCCTATGATCATCCCATCGTTTCTGCAACCCGGTGCTAAAGTTTCTCTGGTGGCCACCAGTGGAGCCGTCAAGGAATTAGCCGCCCTCGAAAAAGGCGTAGAAATCTGGCGATCAAGGGGTTATCAAGTGGAATTGAGCGATAATTGGGCTAATCGTCTCGGTTATCTCGCCGGTAGCGACGAGCAACGTCGTCAAGCTTTAGCCCAAACATGGCAAGATGACGATTGTCAAGCAATTCTCTGCGCTAGGGGGGGTTACGGTAGCGCTCGCCTCTTGGAAAATTGGACATGGGCAAAAACTAACCCGAAATGGTTAATCGGTTTTTCCGACGTGACGGGGATTTTATGGAGTTTAGCGAAACAGGGCATTTGTAGCGTTCACGGGCCAGTTTTAACCACCTTAGCCCAAGAAAGTCCCCAATCAATTGATCGCCTCTTTTCTCTTCTGGAAGGTCGTCCTTTAGCCCCTCTTATCGGTCAAGGTTGGGGTGGGGGCAAAGTGCGGGGACGCTTATTACCAGCTAATTTAACCGTAGCCACCCATCTCCTCGGAACCTCGGTTCAACCCACCCTAGAGGGGGTAATTTTAGCCCTAGAGGACGTAACCGAGGCCCCCTACCGGATCGATCGAATGTTAACTCAGTGGCGAATGCTGGGCATTTTCTCCCAAATTAAAGCCATTGCTCTCGGTCGTTTTAGCCGTTGTCTGGCAGCTCCCGGTAGTGATAGTCAAACCGTGGAGGAAGTCTTAAAAGAGCGTTTGGGCGATTTAGGCATTGCGGTTATTGCTGAGTTACCTTTCGGTCATGATGGCGATAATGCCGCTTTACCAGTGGGAACAATGGTAGAACTGGACGGGGATCGGGGAATCTTAGAATTTTTCTATCCGTAAATGATCCACTTTTTTGATAGTATCTTAGAGAAGTGTTAACAAATGTAACAAAAAATTAATTATAGATGAAAGTATTAGTTGTCGGTGCGACGGGAACCCTAGGGCGACAGATCGTGCGTCATGCCATCGATCAGGGACATCAAGTGCGTTGTTTGGTACGCAGTCAGAGAAAAGCGGCTTTTTTGAAGGAATGGGGCGCGGAATTAGTCGGGGGAACCCTGCGGGATAAAAATACCATTATTGCTGCTTTAGAGGGAATGGACGCGGTGATCGATGCCGCTACAGCCCGGGCGACGGACTCAGCCAGCATTAAACAGGTGGATTGGGATGGTAAAGTTAATCTGATTCAAGCGGCTAAAACCGCCGGGGTAGATCGCTTTATTTTCTTTTCGATCCTCAATGCCGAAAAATATCCCAACGTGCCTTTGATGGAGATAAAACGCTGTACCGAGAAATTTCTAGCAGAATCGGGTTTAAAATATACAATTCTCCGTCCCTGTGGCTTTATGCAGGGTTTAATCGGTCAATACGCCATCCCGATGTTAGATAATCAAACCGTCTGGATCACGGGGGAAAGTACAGCGATCGCCTACATGGACACCCAAGATATCGCTAAATTTGCCGTTCGTGCTTTAGAAGTCCCCGAAACCGTCGGTCAGTCCTATCCCGTGGTCGGCAGCAAAGCTTGGAAAGCTGAAGAAATTATCGAAGTTTGCGAACGCCTATCGGGTAAAGAGGGGAAAATTTGGCGTTTACCCATGGGATTACTGCGTTTTATGCGAGGAATAAGCCGTTGTTTCCAATGGACCTATAATATATCTGACCGACTAGCTTTTGCGGAAGTTCTCGCTAGTGATCAAGCCCTTGATGCCCCCATGGCAGAAGTTTATCAAGTATTTGGCCTTGATCCGAATCAAACAACTACTTTAGAATCCTATTTACAAGAATACTTTAGCCGCATTCTCAAGAAGCTCAAGGAAATCGACTTCGAGAAACAAAAAGCTCAGAAGAAGAAGAAAACTCCTTTCAAAAAGAAAGCGTGATTCAGCAGTAGGAAAATTTGTCAATGCCCAAAATCGGCATTATTTACAACGATATTAAGCCTATCGCTTGTAAAACAGCCCATCAGATACAAGATCAGCTACTTTCCCTAGGTTGCCAGGTGTTTATGGCTACCGGCAGCGGTGGTCTGCTAGGCCATTCTAAACCCTCTCGTCCGGTTTGTTTTACCCCGATCGATCAGTTAGTCCCCCCCCACTTCGAGCAAGATTTAAGTTTTGCGATCGTGCTGGGGGGCGATGGTACAGTCCTATCGGCAGCCCGGCAGTTGGCCACCCTTAATTTGCCCCTGTTAACGGTCAATACGGGACACATGGGCTTTTTGACCGAAATTTACCTAAATCAGCTTGAACCCGCCTTAGAGCAGGTTCTAGAGGGGAAATACACCATCGAAAATCGCTCGATGATCACGGTGCGACTGTTTCGCGAAGATACCCTCCTCTGGGAGGCACTTTCTCTCAATGAGGTGGTCGTCCACCGGGAACCCCTCACCAGTATGTGTCATTTTGAGATTCAAATTGGTGAACACGCACCTGTCGATATCGCTGCCGATGGGGTTATTCTCTCCACTCCTACTGGTTCTACTGCCTATGCTCTCAGCGCCGGTGGCCCGGTAATAACTCCCGATGTGCCGGTATTACAATTAGCTCCCATTTGTCCCCATTCTTTAGCTTCGAGATCCTTGGTATTTTCTGACAAGGAAACTGTAAATATTTTCCCAGCAACTGCTAATCGGATGGTGATGGTAGTGGACGGTAATGGCGGTTCTTATATCTTGCCAGAAGATCGAATTAATGTGCAGAAATCGCCCCACCAAGTCCATTTTATTCGTCTGCAATCGACGGAATTCTTCCGCATCCTCCGGGAAAAATTGGGTTGGGGTTTGCCTCATATTGCTAAACCAACTTCGGTGGAATTACCTTAATCAGTTATCAGTTATCAGTTATCAGATGCGAGCTTTCAGTTCATTGATTGCTAGTTACTGTTTACTGATAGCTGAATTTATGCTCTCTTTTCGTGCCAAGATAGCTTTTTATTTAGAGGATGTCACCACGGCGATCGGACTGACGGTAAATCTGCTTATCCTAGCATTAATTTTACTCTCGTTGGGGATTTATGTGGCTCAAACCTATCCCTTATCCGCCACTTGGCAAATGTGGTTACGTCAGCTTGATTGGGGAATTTTAAGCTTATTTTCCCTAGAGTATTTAATTCGGTTTTGGTGTGCGGAATCAAAACTAGGCTTTGTTTTTAACATTTTTTCCATCCTAGATTTATTATCAATCCTGCCTCTATTTTTTGGTTTTTTTGATATTAGGTTTTTTAGAATTTTTCGCTGGTTTAGAATTTTGCGAGTGATTCGTTTTTTTGGTTCCGATCTTTCTATTTTTCAAATTAAAACTTCCGATCAGATAGTATTTACTCGCATATTACTAACTCTATTCTCGATTATTTTTGTCTATGCAGGTTTAATTTATCAGATCGAACACCCAATTAATCCCCAAGTTTATCGGACATTTTTTGATGCTTTTTACTTTGCCGTTGTCACTATGACTACCGTGGGATTTGGGGATGTGACTCCCCTTTCTGATGGGGGCAAAATGGTGACAGTTCTAATGATTTTAACGGGAGTTTTGTTAATTCCCTTACAAATTAGCGATCTGACTAAACAACTATTAAAATCTGGTACTCAAACTGATTATCCTTGTCCAGATTGTGGCCTACCCCGTCACGATATGGATGCCAATTTTTGTAAAAACTGTGGCGCAAAACTCTTAAAAAAACCTGATTGAGACTAATTCGGGCGAAATTCAGGATTCAGTATTCAGGAGTCAGTCCCGATGAAAAAATTTTCACCACCACAGATGAAAGAGGTTTCCTTCCCTACACCCTACACCCTACACCCCACCTGCCTCCCCCCGATGTCGGGGGGGTTGGGGGGGTCACACCCCACACCCCACTCCCTGCTCCCAATCCGTCTAAATGTTAAGTTAAGTATCGAAGATCGGCCATTTCATCACCCAGTAGTAATATAATCACTGAGTTATCAACTTTGATCCTTGAGTATGACTGCATTCACCACAACCCCCACCCTTACCAATTTACCCGCCAGTGACAGCCGTAGCCGCGTCAGTGAATTTATGAAATCCCTACAGGATGAAATTTGTCGGGGATTAGAAGAAGTGGATGGACAAGCAAAATTTATCGAAGATAGTTGGCAACGGCCCGAAGGTGGCGGCGGACGTTCGCGAGTTTTGCGGGAAGGGGCAATTTTTGAACAAGCAGGGGTGAATTTTTCGGAAGTTTGGGGGAAAGAATTACCTCCTAGCATTGCCAAACAACGGCCTGAGGCTGCCGGTCATCAATTTTACGCCACGGGAACCTCGATGGTTTTACATCCTCGCAATCCTTATATTCCCACGGTTCACCTCAATTATCGCTATTTTGAAGCAGGTCCAGTTTGGTGGTTTGGCGGTGGGGCCGATTTAACTCCCTACTATGCTTTTGAAGAAGATGCTAGTCATTTTCACCGCACTTTTAAACAGGTTTGCGACCAACATCATCCCGAATATTATCCCGTTTTTAAACGCTGGTGTGATGAATATTTTTATCTCAATCATCGTCAGGAAGCCAGAGGTATCGGCGGTATTTTCTTTGATTACCAAGACGGTTTAGACCCTCTCTATCGGGGTCCCTTTGCCGAAAGTGATGCCGCTATCTATTCAGAAAAATTATCTCCCCAACAACCCCGCAACTGGGAAGAAATTTTTAGTTTCATTAATGACTGTGGCCGAGCTTTTCTACCCGCTTATGTTCCCATTGTCCAGAAACGGCGCTCGACGGAATACGGTGACAGAGAACGTCAGTTTCAACTCTATCGTCGCGGTCGTTATGTAGAATTTAATTTAGTTTATGATCGTGGCACAATTTTTGGGCTGCAAACTAACGGTCGTACCGAGTCAATTTTGATGTCTTTACCTCCTTTAGTCCGTTGGGAATACTGTTATCAACCCGCACCAAACACCCCAGAAGCAAAACTCTATGATGTCTTCCTAAAACCCCAAGATTGGGTTAATTGGCAAGGTTAAATCAGTTATCAGTTATCAGTTATCAGTTATCAGTTATCAGTTATCAGTTATCAGTTATCAGTTATCAGTTATCAGATTATAGTTTTAAGTGGACAGTGTTAGGTGAAAACTTCGCTAATTTCTTTTCACTGATTACTGTTCACTGATTACTGTTCACTGAAAATACTTCCCAATTCATAATTCATAATTCATAATTCCCTTCTCCTTTTCTGGTTATCTGTCATTTGTCAAGTAAATAAATCTAAAAATTTTGGCTAATTTTTGGACACCTCTCCATACTCGTCTGGAAACCACGGTGAAAAAGGGACAATTACTACCTAAAAATGCGTCTCTGTTAGTGGCATTGTCAGGAGGTCAGGATTCCCTCTGTTTAGGTCAATTATTGCTGGATTTGCGCTCTCGTTGGGGTTGGCAACTAGCGCTCGCTCATTGTGATCACCGTTGGTCCTACGACCGAGGATTAGTGGATCATGTGCAGAAAATCGCCGAAATTTGGCAATTACCTGTTTATATTGCCACCGCACCCCCCATGGCGGAAACGGAAGCCAAAGCAAGACAATGGCGTTATCAAGCTTTACAAACAATCGCCCAAGAAGAGGGTTTTAATTATCTTCTCACGGCACACACAAGGAGCGATCGAGCGGAAACTTTCCTTTATAATCTCACGCGCGGAGCGGGTAGTGATGGACTTTCTGCCTTAACTTGGTGGACAAGTTTAACCCCAGATATTTTTTTAGTCCGTCCCCTCTTAAATGTCACTCGCGGGGAAACTTTCGCTTTTTGTCAAAGTCGAGAATTACCGATCTGGTACGATCAAGCTAATGAAAATTTACGCTATGCTCGCAATCGCATCCGTCTGGAATTATTACCCTACCTGCAAACTAATTTAAATCCCCAAATCGAAAAACATCTCGCCCAGACTGCCGAAATTTTGGAAGCAGAAAGCGATTATTTAGATAGTATTGCCCGGGATATTTTTCGTCAGGTTATTGATCTAGATCAACAAAGACTCGATCGCTCCCCTTTACAAATTCTACCTCTAGCGATACAAAGACGAGTGATTCGTTTATTTTTAGCTGAATATTTACCCTCATCGCCTAATTTTGCCGAAGTTGAGTCAGTGGTTAATCTCATTACTGGTGTTAATCGCGATGCCACTTCCTCCTTAACCGGCAAAATTCGGGTAGAAGTACAACAAAATTGGCTACATATCAGTTATCAGTGATCAGTTATCAGTAATCAGTTATCAGATTACAGTTTTAAATGGACAGTGTTAATAGTAATACAATTAAACTAGAAATAAAATTGGCGGGGCATAATGAGCGAAACTAAAGTAATTAATCGAGAAAATTTACTGGTAAATCTCCGGCAACAACTGCGAGCCGGACAACAGGAATTAGCCGATTGGCAAGGGGGAAAAATGGCGATTTCTGCGGTGCCGGGGGCGGGAAAATCCCACAGTTTGGCCGTAGCTGCCGCTATGGTTATTGCTCGTGAGCAACTTCATGCTAAAAAACAGTTAATTATTGTCACCTACACGCGCTCGGCTGCCGCTAGTATTAAAGCTAAAATTAAACAACGTTTGCAAGATTTACAACTTTCAGCCCAAGGTTTCAGCGTTCAAACTCTGCACGGACTGGCCCTACAATTGGCCCGTCGTCACCCGGAATTATCGGGATTAGACCTCGAATCTTCTACCTTAGTTATTCCGACTCCTAGCCACAGAATTATTAGAAACTCGGTGGAAAAATGGCTAATTGCCGACCCAATTCGTTATCAAAAGTTATTAGAAGGAGTAGAATTTGATGGGGAAGAAACCGAAAGATTACGCCGTCAATCGGTGCTGAGAACCGAAATTTTACCTAGTCTTGCCTATGGGGCTATTCATGAGCTAAAAAGTTCGGGATTATCACCGCAGCAAGTCTGGGAATTAAGCCACTATACCGACGATAATTATCAAATTCTCGCTATGGCTAGTGGTTTGTACCAACAGTATGAAATCCTGATGCGTCAGAAAAACTATATAGATTATGATGACATGATTTTAGGAGCCTTGCGAGTATTAGAGGAAGAAAAAATTCGCCGACAATGGCAAAAATCTGTCTTTGGAGTTTTTGAAGATGAGGCACAGGATTCTAGTCCTCTCCAAGAAAAACTAATTACTATTTTAGCAAAAAATAATGACGGGGAAACACCTAATTTAATTCGCGTCGGCGATCCCAATCAAGCCATTAATTCTACCTTTACCCCCGCAGATCCTGTTTACTTTAATTGGTTTTGTGAAAGTTGTCAAAACGAAGGCAATTTATCGACTATGAACCAAGCAGGTCGCAGCAATACTAAAATTATTGAAGCTGCTAATTTAGTGTTACAATGGGTCGATCGAGATTGGAAACAGGGGAAAGATAATCATAAAGTTACCGAGGCTCCTTTTCGGGTTCAAGCGATTATTCCCGTCAGTGCTGAAGATCCCCAACCTAATCCAATCAAGGAGGGAAAAGGATTAGAAATTTATCAACCCGATGACATTTATCAAACAGTAGAATTAATTGAAAAACGTCTAGTTAAATTACTCCAAGAAAATCCTCAACATAATGCGGCTATCCTCGTTAGAGAAAATCGACAGGGACACTTTTTTGCTCAAAAATTCGCCCATTTTTATAAAAGTTATCAAATCAGAATTTTTGAAGCTAACGAGATTGATCGCTTTTCTCAAATTCCCGCCGAAATGCTGAAACTATTAGCTTTTGTCGAACGTCCCCACTCTCCCGATTATCTCAAAGCGGCCTTAGAAGTGCTACAATTTAGGGGGTTAATTACTGCCCAAGATTTAAATCCTTTAGTTACCTATCCCGAACAATTTCTTTATCCCACTCCCCTCGATCCTGAACTGAAATCTAACGAAAAAATTGCCCGTCGTTATTGTTGCAGTCTATTAAAAGCTAGATTAGAATTACCCCATTATCAACTCCTATCTTTTTTCGCTATGACTCTCCAATATTCAGGGTCAGAATTAGCCACGTTGCAAAAATTAAACGCTCGTATTTATCAGGAAACTGCTGGTAATAGTTCTCTGAAAAATACAATTAATACTCTCAATGAAATTATCGCCTCTGAGCGCTTTGAAGGAGTGGAAGAAGATAACGATGATTGTTATACTCGTCCCGGACAACTGACAATTATTACTATGCACAAAGCCAAGGGTTTAGACTGGGATTATGTTTTTATTCCCTTTCTTCACGAAGATATTATCCCGGGTAAACCTTGGGTTCCCAATGGGGCGAAATTTTTGGGAGATTTTAGCCTTGCAGAAGTGGCCAGAGCGCAAATTCGAGCAGCGGTTCATCAACGGTATTTAAACCCCGACAGCATACCAATTATTCCCCCACCTTTAAGCGCTTGGTTAGAAGCTGGACAACTTAAAAAAGCTGAAGAATACCGACTTCTATATGTAGCGATGACGCGAGCAAAAAGACTTTTATGGATGTCGAGTGAAAAAAAAGCTCCTTTCCGTTGGAACACTTTTCGCGGAGATGAAAGTAGTCAATTACAGGATAAAAATCCCTGTCCTGTCCTTCCTGTTTTAATCAATGCTTTCCCCGATTCTTTCTGTGTTTAACTGTTGCTGCAGCGTCCGGGGATAAAGAATTAGGAAGACAAACCACCAAAGGAGTATGGGAATAGATAGGAGTAGGGTTAACCAGAGACGCTGAGTTAAAAACCAACACCCAGCAATTAGGGTAATTCCTGTCAACAAAATCGACCAAGGTTGACACCAACGGGGTTTGTGATCCCAAACGTTATCGGATTTCGAGTTAGACATTGGTTAAGGTTCGGTAATTTACTAACTTAATTTTATCGTACCTGACTATTAAGATAACTGCTATAATTTTGGGTAATTCTATCCATAGATTTTCTTATCTCTAGACAAACTAAGCTAAAATTTCCTATGATTGATGTCTTTTATCCGATTCCCAAGCTGTTAGATACTATTCTGACGGAGATTTATGCCGAAAATCGCCGTAAACATGAAGAAAGAATGGCAGAATTACAAATAATCTCTAATTCCTCCCTTCGCGATGCCTACGCTCAACAGCTATTATTAGATCGATTTCTTGCCCCTGTGGAAAATGCTCAACATAGCATTCAAAATGCCGCTAAACACGCTCAGTACATGGCAGAAGTAGTTAATTATTATCATCGTGACCATGGCTGTAGTCAAGAGCAAGCTCAAGAAATATCCCGTCAATTTCGGGCTTTAGCGGTTAAAATTTCTCAAATTGACTCTCTTTACGATTTAAAAATCATTTATCAAGTGGTTACTGTTTTCACCCAGCAATTATCAAGATTTAAACACCGAGAAATAAATTATTCTTGGGAAAGGGAAATCAGAAAGGGTATTTTAGATCCATTAAATACCTGCATTGCTGTGGAGAAAAATTTTCAAAGACGGATAGCTTTGATGACTGGTGAACCCGCATCAGCTAAGGTAATGGGATTATTAGAGTCAGAATAGACAAACTGACTCTAGGGACATTTTTGGGGGGGTTTTAATACAAAGTTCCCCCAATCATAGCCGCTAATAAAATAAAACCGACCCAAACATTTTGACCGAACATTTGACCATAAACTGGTTTAGGTAAATCCGATTGACGTAACAGCCGGTATTGACGCAACCAAGCGATCGCCGCTAGACCCAACCCTAGCCAAAAAGAGGCTGATAACTGCATTTTTTGCCCCTGCCAAGCCAATAGACCCACTGTTAGGGCAAAAAAGACCCCCACGGCTTCTGGGGCGTATTTGCCGAAAAATATGGCACTAGAGTTAATACCAACCTTGAGATCATCCTCTCGATCGGACAGAGCATAAATTGTATCAAATGCCAATGTCCAAAAAATCACCGCTCCCCATAATATAAATGTATTACTATTTAAGGACCCGGTGACGGCACTCCAACAGATTAAAACCGCAAAACCCCAAGCGAGAGAAAGAACCAATTGGGGTACGGGAAAAAAACGCTTGGCGAGAGGATAGCAGATAATCAGGGGAACGGCGGCTAAACATAGGCAAAAACTCAGGAAATTGAGATATAAAGCTAAAATTGCGGCGCAAAAGAAAGCAATCAGAGCGATAATCAAACCAACCTTGATCGATAAAGCTCTGGCCGCTAAAGGACGGTTACGGGTGCGATCGACTTGTGGATCGATATCCCGATCCCAAAGATCGTTAACCACACAGCCGGCGGCGCTAGTAGCCAAAGTTCCCAAAACGATCACCCCGATCAAGGGTAGTGGTGGCACCCCGTCTGCCGCCAAAAATACCGCCCATAAAGCGGGAATCATCAAAATTAACCTACCGGCGGGTTTATCCCAGCGCAAGAGGCGAATAATCGTCATCCAAGTGGGTTCTAGATCGGGTTGGGATATAGTCATAATTTCTCGTCAAAAGTAGAAACTAGGAGTTAACGGGGGGTGTGGGGTGTGGGGAGATGGGGGGTTGGGGAAGTGGGAAGTGGGGAGAAAAAAGCTACCTTTTGCCTTTCCTAACCAAGAAGTTAATTTTGCACGACTACTTACTTAACGTGATTACCAGCCCCAACTATTGGGAACGCCTTTAAACGGACCAACCACATCGGAGGTTATCCATCCCCCGTAAAAGTTGCCCGGTTGCGGTTGTACTAATTCGCCGTCGGCATAGCAAGCGGTCATTTTGGCAGGATAAAAAGCCAGATAATTCTTAATTGCCTGAAACTCTGGTGTCGGGTCCGGATAATACCAAGCGACGTTAATTGCCTGTTGATCCCCAACGGTGATATTGTAATATCCCGCTAAACCTTTCCACTCACAAAAAGACTTTTCTGCTGTCGCTTGCAGGTATTCCATTTTAATATCTTGGGGCGGTAGATAATAAACTGGAGGATGACTGGTTTCTAGAACTCGATAACTGCTTTTAGTATCGGCAATTATCACACCATTAAAGATAATTTTTAGGTGTTTAGGCGATAATTCTAGGCGCGGGGGACGAGGATAATCCCAGACGGATTCCTGTCCTGCTTTTGCTGGTATCGGTTGGGGACGAAACATAATTTTTCAAGTTTATAGTATTCAGTTATCAGTTATCAGTTATCAGTTATCAGTTTTAAGTGAGCATCATCAAATAGCAGTTTACTGCTGTCTTTTCACTGTTTACTGTTTACTGCTCACTGTTTACTGCTCACTGTTTACTGATCACTGAAAAGAGTTTTCTCAGGGTTTCCACTCGTTCTCGATTGACATTTAAATCCGATTCTCCTAACCGGGAGGCCGAGCGAACATCGATCGCATTTTTGCTAGGATTCAGAGAAAACTCCACATCATCGACAAATCCCATCCATTGACTGCTAAATTCGGCGTAGAGATAGTTACTGTCTTGGCTAATAATTTTAGTTCTCGGTTGGGAAGCGATAATTTTAGCTAATTGCTCGATCGCTTTTTCACCGCTACCCTGATAACTAAGGGGTTCGATCGAATGAGCCTGATCCTGACTCTGACTACTAACACAATTAGGAGTGACCGGACAAGGGGCCAGTTTACCTTCCCTGACTCCCAAATAATCGGGACGAGTACCAGCGAATAAACTAACGCTATCGGGAGCAATTAACCTAATTCCTAGCCAGATGAGCAGTATTCCCAGGAAAATAAACGGGGTTAGCCGGAAAGATTTTTTCACCGTGTCGGAAGTTTCAGTCATGCTAGTCTCACAGAATCACTTCAATTAACTTAACATTGATAGGTGTGACAATATCAGGAGATAGAATAAGATGTTTCTCGATGAATTACAACCCGTTGTTAAAGAACTGATTCAACAACCGATCGCTTTTTTCGGTGGTTTTGCCTCGGGATTACTGCGCTTGAAACTTTCGGACGATCCCCTCAAAAAATGGTTAGAACAGCAGGGATTAGTCAGTTTTAAGGACAATAATCAGGATAACGGCAATAGTCCCCAGTCGATCTCGATCGATTAGGGATCAGGGGTTAGCTGTTGGGGATAAGGGTATTCTCCCATCCCCAACACCCCCCGCTTACCACCCCATCAGCTTAACTTGTTGCTGAAAGTAGATAAATTTCCTCGGCTACTCGTTTTAAGCGTCTTAATTGCGCTTCCATATCCTTTTTAGTCCATTTGGCGGCGAATTGCTGGAATCCCCACCCCACAACCGGATTAGGAATCGCAAACTCAAAACGATTGATTAGACAAGTGCCGCTGTCATTGGGTTGACATTCCCAGCGATCGCAGCCGCGAAAAAAGCCTTCAAATTGCCAGACAATTAACCCCGGTTCTCTTTCAATCACCGTACTTTTTAGCGTTGGCTGAATTAGGGGGATTTGAATCAAAAAACGACTTCTACCACCGATATCGGTCTTCCAATCGCCGATAGGTTCACAAACTAACACCGGATTCAACCAACGACGCATTAACTCTAAATCCGTGATACAACGCTCCACCGTCGTGGCACTAGCTTTAATCTGAATTGATTGTTCAAATACTTGACAAGATGACATTGATCTGCTTATAAATTGCTGGCTGAGAATTATCGGTAGTCGGACAAAAATAAAGTTAACTGTGCAGACAAGGCAACAGTAAGGGTTTCGGCCTTGGTTACATTTCTTAACATAGTCTTGTTTATAGCCTTTCTCATCAAGATGAAGTGTAACCTAATTTGCTATGGACGACCGGCGATCGACTCCCCAAAACGAAAACTTCCTACCTCACCATTAAGATAACTGCTCTCAGGCTAACTTTTTCACTAGCTTGAGCAACTCTCGAAAACGTTGGCGTAAACTCTCGATATTAACTGATAATAACATTGGGATCGAGAACAAAGGCTCTTCTCGACTTTGTGTGATAATTTTTGCTTATGGAATCGTGAAATGTTGACTGAGAAGGACTTTTACGACTATTTTGCCGAAGAAACTATCAGTATAGGCTTCGTTTCCACACATAAACCAGAAGAGCCGAACAAAGCATTTAGTCATCTTCATTTAAGAGAGATTCTAAAATTTCAGGGGTTAATCCTCTCTCTTGCGCTTTTTGTCCAATAGTAGCCATCGTTTTATATAATTTGTCCAGAGATTCCTTCCTAGATAAGGTTGAGGATTGAACATAAAAAGCAATTTTTTTCTCTATTTTTTGACGATCTTCTTCCGTTGCATTCCAATAAGTTTGAGCAACATCTAAAGGAACTTTGATTTTAATTTCTGTTTGATAGTTTGTCATAATTATATTTTCTTAGTTGAGTTAGTAATAAAGAAATTTAGTCGAAATTAATAGCCTCCCTTCAGCCAGCGTTACAGTTTAGAAGTTTCGGTTACTCTAGCGCATTGTTAAACTGATTGTCAAGTTTAGTTACTCTCAATTTAAGATATATAATTTACTTTGGTTGCGAAAAACCAGCGCCGCTAGTGTAAGTATTCTTCAGTGCCTGGACTAAATCTAGAGATTACTGTTACGAGGACGAGCTATTCATGTGTTTAAAGATGAAGATACAATGCTACGAGTTATTCAGGCTATCATGGAAAGGGGTGAATACACGGGAAATATTCGTAACTATGAACGCTATGGGCTATTTTTTGCCGAAGCGATTGGTTGTCGAATTAGCCCAGATGGTTTAAAGTCTTCTTTATTCTACGGCGAGGTTAAGATTAATGCAAACAACCAATATCACGCAATTCCTCGAACCCGACCTAGTGAAGGATAATTGGCGCTTCCTAGAAGTTTGGGTGGATTCCATGCAGTCCCCTCCCTATATCCTGCTAGTGTTGATCGA
The DNA here is from genome assembly GCA_007095785.1 of Microcystis aeruginosa Ma_SC_T_19800800_S464. Lineage (GTDB taxonomy): Bacteria > Cyanobacteriota > Cyanobacteriia > Cyanobacteriales > Microcystaceae > Microcystis > Microcystis aeruginosa_E. The sequence goes on along the minus strand of SFBL01000084.1, from coordinate 28,572 downwards.
TAAGGCGAGGGGGTGTTATGTTTTTGATCCTGCTGAAAAGTACCGTCTCGTCAAGGCGTTTCCAGATTATGAAGAGGCTCAACTCTGGCTCTTGGAAGATGAATACGAACCGATTGAAGGACGATTATCTAGTGAGGAAAGCGCTTAGATTTGTTTAAACTTGTCGTTTGGAATAAAGCCAGAATATCGCCTGACCAGTACCGTTAGGGTAAGCGCCGAGATAGTTACGAATGGAGTCAGGTTTGGGTAATTGGCGCTAGGATTATCAGAAGATTTTCTTTCGGCACTGGTAGAAAACAATTAGGAGGATTTATGATCCCGGTTAATGAGGCTCAACAAAAGTTGCAGGATTTGATTGATTCAGTGACTGTTTCCCACGAACCCATTATTATTGAGGGATGCGATGGTAATGCAGTTTTGCTATCTGAAGGGGATTGGAAATCGGTACAAGAAACGTTATATCTCCTCTAAGTTTCAGCAACATCTAAAGGAACTTTGATTCGGATTTCTGTTTGATAATTTGTCATAATTATGCTTTCTCAATTTAGTCCTGAAGATAGTTAGGAGATTGAGGGATTTTAATAAAGGAGAAAATGACAAACTCTACGGCATACAAATAACCCGAAAACTTGCGATCGCCTTTTGGTTGGTAGTAATGGCTTTAGCCATAGATAATAAGAGTAATCGCACTACTGAGGATAAAAAACTCTGATAAAAAATTGATTACGATAACGGCGATAAATATCAAAATCTTTATCTAAAGTGGCAATAGCAGGTATATTTAATCTTTCAGAAATTGCTATTAACGATAAATCAGTGAAATCAGCAGGTAAATCTTGGTAAATCTGATTTAACTGTTTGATTTTTTGATAATATTCTGATAGTAAATGTTCAGCAATAAATACTTCTTTTTCTAAGGCTGATAAAAACTCTGTTTGAACTTTTACATCTGGTGCAAGTAACCACATACATTCAGTTATACAGCTAACAGTCGTAATTAATTGACTACTACAATTAGCAAAAAAATTAACAACTTGTTGATGATAACGATCACCTTTATTGTAAAATGCGACGATAATTCCTGTATCAATAAGGATAAAGGGGTAATATTCAGTCATAACTATTCATGGCGTTCATGTTTTTGGCGCAAATATTTAGCAATTTTTTGCTTACGAATATCTCTGTCAGACAAGTCTTCTTTTTCGTCTAATAAATGTTCAGGATAACCACCCATTCTTTCTAAAACTGTTGGCGATTTTTTTAGAGTAATCCAATGGTTACGCAAGAGTTTTTTAACTAATTCTTGGCTAGTTATTTTCTCTTCTGATAAAATTTCAATTAAATATTTTTCTGATTCATGATCTAGATTAATTGTTAACATGATTTATTAATCCTCCCTTAAAGTTATCAATTATGAATTATAGCGGCATCTGAGCTGGTGAGGGACAAATAAAATGGCTAAAATCCTTAATCCGCAAGAAGTTCCATGTTCTCACTCAGGAGAATGCCGCTATATTTATTTATCCATTACTTTAAAAAATATAAAAACCAGTTACTCCAAAATATTATAAATACCTTAAGAAGTTCCAAAGTTTTTAATTTATATCTATTTATTCTAGCTTTTTGTGATTCTAAACATTGAATTGAGTTAATGGAAGAATTTATAGAATTCAAGTCGTTACGTTTGTAAATAACTTCACGAGATTCTGGTGGTATAGAAAAAGTAATTAAGGGATCAATATTTTTTTCATATTCATTTAGGGAAGCTAAGGTATTTTTACTAAATTCGGATAAATAACTATAGGCAGCATCTTTATAAGCTTGCCACTTCTTATTTTCATATTCCTGGTCTAATTTCTTGCGATTTGCGCCACCGTTAAAAATGTCACCAATCCACTGTCCCGCATTTCTATCTTGACGACTAGGTAATGAGACTTTTGGATACTCAGGAAATGAAATATTAATACGATTAGAATTACTTTTTTGAAGTTTTGTACAGGCTTTGCTAACACATTTTTCTATAGCTTGAGTGTAATCAAGAATAATGGACTTAAACTTGCTATCTTGCCAGTCATAAAAACCTCTAGTCTCTAAAGTTTTTGCTGCATCTATTTGATAACTCGCAACAAGAATATTTGGGGACAGCCAGTTTTGATAATTTTCTACTCTTTTTTTAAATTCTTCTTTTAGTGATTTTTCTTGTTGTTTTCCTTTCTCAATAGCAAGATTTCTGATATTTTCAGCATTTGAAATTTCCATAGCTAAGTCTTTAGCTTGCTTATGCAATATAGATTTTACTTTACTTGCCATAGTAATTACACGGAGTAACCTAGTTTGACTTGTTCTTTTTTTATACAATGAGATGATAGTCAATAAACTAACTTCAAAATCAATGATGCCACTTTTAAAGACATTCCATTTTTTCTTGTTTTGTTTTGCTTCTAGAGCAGGAAGGGCATCAACACAATATAGTTTTTTTAAGCCCTCTGGTAAGTCAGGTTTGAAAAATTTAATTGTGGAGACTACATCATCATATATTTCACTTTTGTCTTTTTTGTTTTCTATTTGATTCATACGATTCAGAACAAAAATAACTGTTTTTATTCCTCTCTCAATTAACCATTGATTTAAAGTGTCTTGTTCACCTTGAGTAAAGGGTTGTCTTGCATTTAATATTTGGATGACTAAATCAACCTGTAATAATTGATCACGGACTAAAATATCTTGTGCTTCTCTATCGTTTGTTCCAGGCAAATCTAGCAATTCTACTCCGTTCTTTAATAGGAAATGAGGGCATAAAACTTCTACAGAGTCAACATCTTCTCTTCGTTGTCCTTTTTTGTTTAACACGGCAAATTCTTTGAGGATTTCTGTGTCATTGCTTCTAATGATTTCACCTGATTTTAAGGTAATAATTGTAGTTAAAGTTTTTCCGTATTTAATCCTGATTGCTATACCAGTTGTTCTGATCATCTTAACAGGCATTATATTTTGACCTAACAGAGCATTAATTAGTGTGGATTTGCCGAAATTAAAGGGTGCAAGAACAGCTACTCTAAAGTTAGGATCAACGAGTTGTTCGCAGACTAATTCTACATCTTTAATAAGCTGTTGGTGTTCTTGAGGGTCAAGAAATTGGCAAGCCGTTTTAAGAGTGTTTGAAGTTGTAATTACAGATTTCATTTTGAATATAAGCCCTTGAATTAATAGAGAAAAACGTAGCCCACTAAATAATAATTTTAGTAAACTACGCTTAAACAATTACGAAAATACGTTTATTTTTTAGCTGTAGCTATCTCCTTATATTTGACATTAATAGTTTCCCATTGAGCAGAAATATCTGCTTTCAAGGCTTCTAAACGTTTTGCTTCAGCTTGAGCATCAACTTCTTTACTCCTTTTGGATTCCAGTAAGTTATTCAGAGAACTTTCCAAAGATTCAACGTCATCTTTTAATTGATCGGCATAACTCTCAAAACCAACAAATAAATTCCCAATAGCTTCCTTAATACCCGATATTTGCTTAGGTTCAAGCAATTTTTGAAATTCTTGCGCTAATTGTTTTTGCATTTCTTTTTGAAATTTATCGATCTCCGAACGTCGTCCCCACCAAGTTGCAAGTCCACCACCTACAACACTAACAGCTAATAAAGCCGCTCCTATTGGTGTTACAGCTAACCCAGCCGCTAATAGTATATGAGTACCAAGATAAACGTTCGCAGCAGTAGCCACTCCAACACCTGCTGTGATTGTACCCACTGTAGCGGCTGATCCAGCTAAAATCATTTTTTTAGTTGCGTTACCATCAATTGCCTTTAGAGAACTTTCTGGAGTAGAACCAGTTTGATAAGTTGATAGCTGAGATTGATTTTGAATATTAAGGTCTTTTCCTTCAAGAATTTCCTTAATTTCTTGTCTTTCTCTATCGTATTCCTTATTTTCTTCACTAAACAACTCAGTTAACTCAAGATAATTATTGGCTACTATACCCGCACTTATTTTTTTCCATCCATCAAGTTTCTCTTGCTGGTATTCTTGGAATTTTTTCTCTAACTGTTTTGTATAGTTCTCTTTCTGATTCTCTCCGAGACCAGCTACAGGAGGCATTGTGAAATCATTCTCAATTTTGCTTAGTATTTGACTAAAATAACTCTGATACTCTCCCCCAACTTGTGCAATACAAGCATTTTTGGTATTAGTAGCTCCCTTTCTTAACCCTTTGGCAATTGTTTTCATTGACTTAATATGAGGATTAACTTTTCTGATTTTTTCTTCCAAAGACTTTACCGTCTCATTAAGAACAAGTAATCTTTCCTCAACAACCTCAGTTACCCTATTCGTAACGGATGTTGCCGTTTGAAGAGATGGCAATAGTTCAGCAATTAATCGTTCATGAATCAAAAAATGATCAAGTCTCGCGCTGAATTGCATAAATCCAGTGCCGTCGAGAGAGTTTTTTTCTTTTAGTCTTTCTAAAGCTGTACGAGCATATACATCAAATATGGTGTCCTCCCACATTTGTTCGATTTCTTCTTCTTTTGCTGTTAAACAGTCAGATAATCTTTCAACAAAAGCCTCATGTATTTCTTCTTTATCTGATTCTGGGACTAATTCCCATTGATTGATCAAAAAGAATACTGATCCTACTTTATCCTTAATATGTGTGTTTAGATAAGCTTGCTCTTTGGCAGTAAGCTGCTGGTGAGCACTTAAAACAAATAGAATTGCATGACACTCAGGAATGTACGACAACGTTTTTCTATCTTCAGCTTCCGAACTGTTCAGTCCTGCTGTATCAATAAACTCTACCCCCCTCGATAACAATTCGATTGGGTAATAGATTTCGGCTTTTTCTAAAGAATTTAGCCAATTTTCAACTGTTTTAAAAATATTTTTGATTTTATCTTTTACCTGTTTTGAGTTAAAAGTATATTTCTGTTGATACTCCTTTAAGCCCATGCTTTCTTGTGTACCATCTTTCTTGTAAACTATGACTTTTGCTTGTTCCCCGTATTGAATAAAAGTAGGAATAGACGTAGTAGGCGTGACTCCCATTGGTAGCAGTTCTTGACCAAATAAAACATTTAAAATACTACTCTTACCACGATTAAAATCTCCAATAATCAAAAAACGAAATTTTGCATTTTTCAGTTTATCAACTTCCCTACGCAAATTATCTATTAGAGCCGATAGTGCCAACTTTCCTGATGCTTCTGCCGCTTGTTTCTCTGATGTAACTAAAGTTTGACGTATTTGATCCAGTTGATCGGCAAACCAAAGACGAACTTCAGTTGCCTCGAAATTAACGGAAGAAGTTTGATTACTCATGGGATTTTTCCTCGTGGTTGTTTGACAACTGATGCTTGCTTGACTAATTATATCAGATTTTTCAGGATTTGTCTCCACAATCGCTGGTAATTTTTCGGCTTCTATCATTGATAGATTGTAAGTACTATCAGGACAGATCAAAAACTCCCAACCAACTAAAAAACTGCCAATTACATTCGTTTTAATTTCATCAATCCCCTCTGCCCCCCGAATTTTCTCTAATAACAACTTTAATGACTCTAAAAACGGCTTATCTTCTTGATAAATAATCCGTTTCAAAAGCTGACAATCAGCGTCATTGTCGAGATCAAAAACCTTGTCCGAAGGCGCATCATTAGCTCGTAACCAATCGGAAAAAGCCTGATTACCTTGCTCTAAAGCCAAACACTGATACTCGCTTGGTAAATTAGCCAAAGATAATGCTAACTCCATCCGAATTTCAGTCGCCCAATGGGCAAAATCCGACCTCAAGCTATTATAAAACTCTCCGTAAACCTTCACAATGCTGGAAATGGCTTCCTGCCAAAACTCCGAAGTTAACAGAGGGTTATCCCGATATTTTTCTAACAGATAAGGAATTAAACTAGGCAATAAAGGAATATTTTCCCAAGAATTACCCAAAAAGAGAATGTCAGCATAAAGCCCGATCGCTAAACAATGCCATACCGCCAAATATTGATAAAATGTTTTATAATCTTCCTCCGTAATCTTGTATTCTTTACGAATAAGTAAATCGGTAACACCAGTTTGTTTTAATTCAGCAATTCCTGCTAACTCTTGGAAATAAATCTGTAAATTTTCCTCATCGACCTTCCCTAAAGCCTTAATATATGCTTCATCCTTACCACTAGCCTTGATTTTTTCTCTTTTTTTCTCCCATTCCAGCGCTCTTTTTTTAGCAGATTCATAAAGCAAATCAGGAAAAGATTGACCTGACAAAATGGGACGGCGAGTAAAAGTAGTATCACCACTAAACCAGTATCCCACACTGAAATTTAGTTTATCCAATGGGATTTTTGTATCCAAAACTAGAACGTGAATGCTTTTTAACTGTGAATGCAGAGACAATAGAGCAGCATTTCCACCCTGGCTATTAGAGATCCAATTTCCATTTAGGAATTGAACAGGCCATTCTTGATTAAGAGCATGGCCCTGACTAAGAAACTGATGAATTTCCTCCGCTAAAGTATCTTCAAAGCCAGAAAGATAGGGTTTACCTGTTTTGGGATCATAATTTAGTTGGGGCGGTGAAATTAGTACCTGCAAAGGCATCAACGGATGAGCAAAAGAATTTTCTAATAAATCGAAAGCTTGATTATGAATAGGAGATTTATCTGATCTTACCCTTTCCCGCATCAACTCCACCGCATTTTGATGTTGAAGACGGCTTAACTCCCGTTGAAAATCCTGCTGTAACTGTAAAATATCATATTGAATTTTCTTTTCCTGCTCAAAACGCCATTTTTGAAAATCCAGATTTTTTTGATTAATAGCGTGACTCACTTTCGCCCGAAAAGCCTCAATTTCCTTCGCTCTTTCGTGGTTAAGTTCAGCTAATTCTCTTTGAAATTCTTGATTTTCTCTTTGTTGCAATACGGAAAATTTTAATTGATTATACTGCAATTCTGCGGAATGCTTTCTACTTAATCGAGCAATTTCTTCGGAAGAATCCCGATTTAGCCGACTGATACTTTCAGAAGATTTACGATTTTCTGATGCTGACCAAGCATTAATGCCACTTGATGCTAACAAACTTAAGCCATACATCCAAGACATATTTCTAAATCCTCCACAATGGTTTTTCGTAACTTTAATTTAGTCTTAGTCAACCCCAGTAATACAGAACAATCCTGTCCTGGGCTATCAGAAAGAAGGTAAAAGTCAAGGTTTTTGCTCTCTAATGCGACAGTCTAAAAGCTACCTTTCATAATAACCCTCTAGACTTTTTTCGCCTGTTCCCTTAACTTTTGAGCTTCCGCCTGATATTTCTCAGATTCAGCCATCGCATTTTGGGCTTCTTTCCCATGACTAGAGGCATCTGACTGGTTTTTATGCTCACGATGCCAATCGGCTTCTTTACTGTGACTCTGAGAACGACTTAAACTTTCATTAGCCCGTTTCTCCATTTCATTTGCTTTACTTAATAACTCAGAAGCCGTCTCAGAACCAGATCGCTGTGAAAGATGATCCCAATGGGAAGTATGATCTGGGTGGGAATATTGATGGTCTGGGAAACTGTTAGCATGATGAGGGTGATAATCTGCTAAGTGCTGGTTCTCAAAACCTTGATCAAAATGAGAAGGATGATCAACTTGAGAATATTGATGGTCTAATAAACCATTAGCGTGATGGGGTTGATAATCTGCTAAACCCTGATGCTCAAAAGCATTATGGATATGATGAGGCTCATAAATGCTGATATTAGATGGGACAAAGGGATCGTGGTGAACTCCCAAATTGGGGTCGTTTAACAAATCTTGGTGGTCGTGCAAATCCAGCGACGAATCCAAATCAGCGTGTAAAGTGTAAGTGGCATCGGACTGATGAAGGTTATGATCAAAGGCTGGTAGATCCATGATGATATGTTGTCAGTGGAGGAATGAGTGTTTATTTAAGCTAGGGAATAACTTGATCCAGATAAATTACCCTAATCCTAGCATATTTATTCTAGTCGAAGCCATCGGATTAGTGCAATGCGATCGCCATTTATCAAAAGACGACCAAGTAATACTAAATCCAGTTATTAAAGACTGATTATTTAGGATTTGCTGAAAAACTTTTTGCCGCAAACCCTAACTATAGGCTCAAGCTCACTTTTTCACCAACTTGACAAATTCTCGAAAACGTTGGCGTAATCTCTCAATATTAGCCAATTTCCCGCCATAACGCCAATCAACGTAGGCGCGAGCAATCTCCTCGATAATATTCGCCACTGGGGGCGGTTGGACGCGGCGGGCGGCGGTGGCGTATTCTAAAGGGGTTTGAGCGGGATGTTTGCCATAACCGGCTTCTGTTAAGATTCCTAACATTTGCTGGTATAAACGCTCGATTGGTGGTAGTTTTGCTAACTTGCGACTCCTACGCCAACGATGGAACTGTCGCCATCCTAACCAACTAGCGTAGGCGAAGACGACCCCGACTAAACCGCCGAGAATTCCCCCGAAAAGACTGCCGGAAATAAAGCGCCATAACCAGGTCAATAACTGACCGATAGTAACGATAACATTTTCCCAAATCAGACCGAGAAAACCCGTGACTGGAGAGGGCAACCATCCGGCCACCCATTGCCAAAATTGCTTGAGGACGCTAAAAGGTTCCGCTTCCTCAAAGGATGGGGGAATTAATTCGTGGCCTGGAATAGGATCGAAAGTGTACCAACCGTAACCCGGGAAAAACACCTCTGTGATGGCGTAAGCGTCCGTATTTTGGACAACATAAAAGCCAGTGAAAGGATTAAACTGGCCAGGGGCAAAACCGGTGGCTAATCGGGCAGGAATACCGATCGAGCGTAACATAATCGTTAACACGGTGGAAAAATGATCGGCGTAACCCCCCTGAAAACGAAACAAAAAGGCCGAGACTAAATCCTCATTTTCGGCTAAAAAGGGCAAATCGGTTTTTAATTCGTAGTTTTGCTTTAATGCTTGGGCCAAATATAGGGCCTTCTCGTAGGGAGAGGTTAACGGTTTGGGAGATTTGGCCAGCAATTCCTCGGTTTTTCGGCGGACTTTCGGGGCAATTTCGGCAGGAATTTGTAAATAATACTTGAGAATAGACTTAGGGTAGGTTTCTGGGGCCGATCGCAGTTGGCTGCGATTGCGTTCCGGCACTTGTGAGATTACAGTATAAGTTAGCCCTTCCGCTAATCCCCCCGGCGACCTTAAGCTATTTTCTCGGTCCAGAGATACCTGTCGGGTAGGAAAAAAGAGAAACTGAGGCGAGGTAAGAGCAGGGATAATATTCGGTAAACTGGAGACAATGCTGTAGGTTTGAACTGCCTGATGAGTTTTGGCCTGGGTTGCGGGTAACGGCACAAAAAAGCGATAGGACCAACTACTGCGATTTAAATCCTCTAATTCTTGATCTCGCGAGATTTGCCACCCTTGACCAGTATAGCGATCAAAGGCCATGGCGCGCCAGAATCCGGGGGCTTGAGAACGTACCCGCATGACTGTCTGGGGAGTCATACTTCCCCGCAAATTTTGGTTAATTTGGCTGTTAAAACCGTAATAAAAGGTAGTATCTAACTGTCCTGACCCTGTAGTGGGACTATTCCCACCATTTACGCCACCATTCCCCGTTTCACCCTCGCGCACATAGCCGGGGTTAACGATTTGTCTGTCTCCCTGTTCAAAATCCTGATTTTCCATACCTTCGGGACTATTGACGGGAAAAGATTGAATTTGATAACCCGGAAAACGCGGCATCAGGGCAAAAATTGTCAATCCCAAGAGGAGAATTGTCAGAAAGAAAATCCCGAAACGTTTGGGAGAAAGGGGGGAATTTTGCGGGGAAACTAATTTTTTTGTGGCTAGACGCGGGGATTTCCTTGAGAAGAAAGGGAGACTCTGATTGAGATTATCTAAACCTAAACGAGAACGATAGTCTAAAACTAGGGTAGGTAGGGATAAAAGCAGAAAGAGGATTAACCAAGGCGCAAAAGCGAGGGTTTGGGAGATTGTCCCGGCGACTCCCAAGAGAATTAAACCGATGACCATAGAATACCCTAAATCTTTGCGTCGGGGCAGGTCAAAACTATGGAGAATTTGCAGTTGAATTAATAATTGTGTTAGGGCAATGCGACTATCCTGCATCGCAACGATATCACCCAAGAATAGCGCCAACACTACCAACATTCCGATCGCTATACAAAATTTTGCCCCGATATTGCGCTTTTTCCTGCGTCGCCAACTCCAGATTCCGCCGATAATACTGAGAGGAACAGCCCAAATACTGGTATAACTATCGGTAGCCACATCGGTGGCGATAATACCCACGATTACTAAAGCTTGCACCAGAATTCTTAAAATAATCGATTCCTCGGTTTCTGGCAAGGGAGAAGATTCTATCTTTTGCCAGAGGGTTTTTAAGGAAGGTTTTGGACGAGCGGCACTGCTAACCATAGGCTAAATTGGGAGAAGGATAAAGAAGTTAATTTTATATTTCCCAGTTCTAATCTCGATCGCTCCATAGGGTAAAGTGGATTTTAGATGTCAGTCGTCAGGAGACAGGAGTCAGGAGACAGGAGACAGGAGATAGGAGATAGGGTGATAGGGTGATAGGGTGATAGGGTGATAGGGTGATAGGGTGATAGGGTGATAGGGAGATAGGGTGATAGGAGATAGGGAGATAGGAGATAGGGTGATAGGAGATAGGGAGATAGGGTGATAGGAGATAGGGTGATAGGGAGAAAAAAGCTGATGACTGATAACTGATGACTAATGACTGATAACTGATAACTGATAACTGATAACTGATAACTGATAACTGATAACTGATAACTGACCTATGATAGCCGTTACCAACCCTGAAATTTTACCGTTACTTCATCCCCTGATTGGACAATTAGCCACGGCAATTCTGTCCCACTGGGAAAATTATCTTGATTTGTCGCCCTTTGAGTTGCCAGAAGGTTTAGGCTATGTGGAGGGACGTTTAGAAGGGGAAAAATTAATTATCGAGAATCGCTGCTATCAAACCCCCCAGTTCCGCAAAATGCACCTAGAACTGGCTAAACTGGGCAATGGTTTGGATATCCTTCACTGTGTCATGTTCCCCCGTCCAGAATATCCGCTGCCGATGTTCGGATGTGATATAGTCTCTGGCAAAGCGGGAATCAGTGCTGCTATTGTGGATCTTTCTCCCACCAGTGGCGATAAAACCCTCTCTAGTGCCTATAATCAAGCTTTAGCGGCTTTACCTGCGGCTGATTTCGCTCAAGCTCGTGATTTGCCCCCTTGGGGTCATATTTTCTCCCAATATTGTCTGTTTATTCGTCCCGAAACCGCCGCCGAGGAAGGACAATTTTTACAAAGAGTAACAGATTTCTTGACAATTCACTGCAAATGTGCTAGGGAAAGTCAGCCTCTTTCTGGGGAAGAAGCGCGCATTTATTTACAGGGACAACGGGATTATTGTAGTCAACAGCAAAAAAACGATAAAACTCGGCGTGTACTAGAAAAAGCCTTCGGGTGGGAATGGGCAGAGCGTTATATGACGGGGGTTCTCTTTGATTTGCCCGATTAAACTGAACTATCCCTTTCCCCCTTGATCCTAGGGTTGATTCATCGTCGGGTTGATTCATGAATCAACCCTACCTTCAATATGGGGGGGAGCCGACAATTTTTAACACCTACCTCTTATTTAGAGATTTTCTGCAACCTCATCGCTATTTTTCCCATTTTTGAACTCTCAAACCCTAATTAGGCCAGAAGTCTCTTGAAACTTAACAATATTAACAGACAAGGACGGGAGAATAATTGCTAGATTGAGTTAGGTGCAGTCAAATGTAACCGCGAGAACAAGCGAAAAAAAGGCGGTTTCCCTGGGAAAACCGTCAAAAAGCCTCTAGCTTAATTTCTCGATTCTGACGATTAAATAAATATTAAAACAGCCGATGAATCTAACGAACTTTCCTTGGTTAACTGCCATCATCCTTTTTCCCATCGTCGCCGCCTTATTGGTTCCCATAATTCCCGATAAAGACGGTAAAACCGTGAGATGGTTTGCTCTGACGGTGGGATTAATCGACTTTGCCCTAATTATCTACGCTTTCTACACCAGTTACGATTTCGCTAATCCCAATCTGCAATTAGTGGAAAGTTACCAATGGTTGCCCGAAATTGACCTAAGATGGTCATTAGGAGCCGATGGCCTCTCCATGCCTCTGATTATCTTAACGGGATTTATCACCACTCTAGCTATCTTAGCGGCTTGGCCAGTGACTTTTAAACCGAAACTATTCTACTTCCTGATGCTGTTGATGTACGGGGGACAGGTTGCGGTGTTTGCCGTGCAGGATCTGTTACTGTTCTTCCTCGTCTGGGAATTAGAATTAGTCCCCGTCTATCTAATCCTCTCTATTTGGGGCGGTAAACGCCGTCTCTACGCAGCCACCAAATTTATCCTTTACACCGCCGGAGGCTCTCTCTTCATCCTTGTAGCGGCGCTGACGATGGCTTTTTATGGCGATACCGTCTCCTTTGACATGGTGACTATTGCCGGCAAGGATTTTCCCCTGAAACTGCAATTATTCCTCTACGCCGGTTTCCTGATTGCCTACGGGGTAAAACTGCCCATCTTCCCCCTCCATACTTGGCTACCGGATGCCCACGGCGAAGCCACTGCCCCCGCCCATATGTTACTAGCGGGAATTTTGCTTAAAATGGGTGGTTATGCGCTCTTACGGATGAATATGGGGATGTTACCCGATGCTCACGCCGTTTTCGCCCCCGTTTTGGTGATTTTAGGGGTAGTTAATATTATCTACGCCGCCTTAACTTCCTTTGCCCAACGCAATCTTAAGCGCAAAATTGCCTATTCTTCCATCTCTCACATGGGATTTGTCCTGATTGGTATGGCTTCCTTTACCGATATTGGTACAAGTGGGGCGATGTTACAGATGATTTCCCACGGACTGATTGGGGCGAGTTTATTCTTTATGGTCGGTTGTACCTACGATCGCACCCATACCCTGATGTTAGACGAGATGGGCGGTGTCGGCAAGAAAATGAAGAAAGTTTTTGCCATGTGGACCACCTGTTCCCTCGCTTCCCTCGCTTTGCCCGGGATGAGCGGTTTTGTGGCGGAATTAATGGTATTTATCGGTTTTGCCACCAGTGATGCCTATAGTCCCACTTTCCGAGTTATTATCGTCTTTTTAGCGGCTATCGGTGTCATTCTCACCCCAATTTATCTCTTGTCCATGTTGCGAGAAATTCTCTACGGGCCGGAAAATAAGGAATTAGAAGAACACCATCCCCTAGTGGATGCGGAACCCCGGGAAGTCTTTATCATCGCTTCTCTATTAGTGCCAATTATCGGTATTGGACTCTATCCCAAAGTGGCCACGACAATTTACGATGCTACTACCAATAAATTAACCGCCCTAGCGCGTAATTCTGTCCCCAGTTTAGTGCAACAGGCAAAGGCAAAAACCCCTAGTTTCTCCCTTTATTCCCTAAAAGCCCCCGAAATCTAAATCTAGGGTGGGTTAGGCGACCATAAGTTAAGCAGTTAACCAATAATTAAAAATTCGCCGTAACCCACCACATTATTGATCAAGAGAGGACTTATCAGGAATAAGTGGGGAGGCGCAATTATTTGTAGGATGGGTTAGCGCACTTCGTAACCCATGCGGGCGTTGGGTTTCATGCGTCAACCCAACCTACGTTTATCTTATATTTAATTTCACCTACCTACTTAGGGCTTGCTGAATAATGGTAAAACCCTTTTAAAATAAGGCTTTTGACCTTCAAGGGGTGACAGAGCGACTAAAAGGCTTGCTTTATAAGGCTCATAGCCGTTAACCCGTTGGAGAAATAAGGGTTTTTCTGGGGTTTGATGCGTATCAAATTTGAATTGGCGCTTACTATGAATAGAGAAGTTATCTTAATGGTGAAATAACTTCTTTATTTGAGGGGTAATTTTAATCGGTGGGGAAAGGGCGATACTAAAGGGTTAATTCTCGCACCAATTCCCCTAGATTTAATCTCAATCCCCTAGACAAATACCCAAACCCCTGGCGGTTTTGACTAAAGTTTCTTCGAGATCGACGATGCGATAGGTTTTAATCGCCTCCTCGATGGGAACACTGACCACTTGCCGATTTTGCCAGGCCACCATGCGATCGAATTCCCTCCTGGCGATCAGATCCACGGCCGCCACGCCAAAAGCCGCCCCCAGTAAGCGATCCATCGGAGAAGGAATGCCCCCCCGTTGAATGTGGCCCAGGAAAGTCACTCTCGTTTCGGCCCCGGTTTCCCTGGCAACTTCTTCGGCTAAATAGCGACCGATACCCCCGAGACGATCTTCTCCTAGGGCTTCCTTTTGCACTAGGCGATCGCCAGTTTCGGTACGCACAGCCTCGGAGACAATAATCAGAGAAAACTGTTTATCCATACGCTGCCGTTGCCGGATCTTCTCGCAGACCTTCTCTAATCGGTAGGGAATTTCGGGAATGAGAATGATATCGGCCCCCCCCGCAATACCGGCAGCCAGGGCGATATGGCCGGCATCTCTACCCATAACTTCTAGAATCATCACCCGGTTATGACTAGCGGCGGTAAAATGGAGGCGATCGAGGGCTTCTGTGGCGATATTAGTAGCTGTATCGAAGCCGATGGAGACTTCTGTGGCTCCCACATCATTATCGATGGTTTTGGGGATACCAATCAGATTAATGCCTCCCTGTTGGGCAATACGGCGCAAAATCGCCAGACTACCATCGCCACCGATACCGATCAGGGCATCCAGTCCCAAACTATGATAGCCGTCGATGATGTCCTGAGAGCGATCGATCAAGGTTCCATCCGGCATCGGGAAAGCGAAGGGATCCCCCTTATTGGTAGTACCGAGAATTGTTCCCCCCATCACTAACAGGCGATCAACTCCTTCAATATCAAAGATCGTGGTTTTGGGGGGACGGTTAACTAATCCGTTAGTTGCTTCTCGAATACCCACCACTTCCCAGCCATAATTGCCAGTGGCATGGTGGACAACGGCACGAATGGCGGCATTTAAACCCGCACAGTCGCCACCACTGGTGAGAAGTCCAATTCGTTTTTTTTCACCCATAGCTTTTTGTTAGGAGATTAACAAATCTATATTTAGGGAAAAGTTGCGGATAATGCCTAAAAATTAAGAAAGTTTCTAGATCGTCCCTGACAGCTAGGGGAAAAAACCGAAAAATTCGCCCCTGTCCCCTCAGTAATCGATCACGAGCAGGGTATGCAGGGCGACACGGATCCCTATTATACTAGAAAGTATATAGCAATATTAGGGCATTTGTCAACCCCAATATACGAGAAATTTTCTGATAACTGATAGCCAATCAATTTAACTATTTACTGCTTGCTGAAGACGGGATATATCCCAACCTTTTTGATTGAGAAGTAGCCAAGACTGCATTAAATCTGGACCGTGTAACTCCCCCATCAAAGCGGCGCGTAGAGACTTCATCACCAGACCTTTTTTAACCCGATGGGCTTTAGTTGTTGTCTCCACAATTCCCTTAGCAGCTTCTCCGGTCAAATCGGGAGTAATAGCGGCGAGAATATCCTTGATAATATCCTTAACTCCCTCTAATTGTAATTGACTCAAAGCCTCCTGATTATAATTCGCCAGAGGGGTTAAAAGTAAGCGACTTTCGGCGACAGCATCGCTTAAACGAGTTAAGCTCGGACCGATGAGAGTAGCCAAACCGATCAACCAAGCTCGATCAGTTTCAGCAGCAAAATTATACCCTGCTTCTTGCCAGTAGGGGAGAAGTAAAGGCACTAATTCCTCACCGGTTAAACGATGGAGATATTGACTATTAATCCAATCCAATTTCGTCCAGTCAAATTTTGCCCCCGCTTTATTTACCCGTTCTAAACTAAACACTTCAGCGGCCGCTTCAAGGGTAAAAATTTCTTCAGTGGAATCGGGAGGAGTCCAACCCAGTAGAGTCATGTAATTAACCAAAGCTTGCGGCAAAAAACCCAGTTTTCGGAAATCATCGATCGAAGTGACTCCATCCCGTTTAGATAACTTGCGACCCTCCTGATTTAAGATCAAAGGAGTGTGGGCAAACTCCGGCACTTTTGCCCCCAAAGCTTCGTATAAAAGAATTTGTTTAGCCGTATTAGCGATGTGATCTTCCCCACGAATAACATGGGTAATTGCCATATCGATATCATCAACAACTACCGCTAAATTATAGAGAGGCTGACCGAAGTTTTCCTCGGCATTTTCCGAGGTACGAGCGATCACCATATCCCCCCCTAAATCACTACCTTTCCAGATGACTTTTTCCCGGATTAAATCCTGCCAAATAATTTCTCGATCATCATCAATAATAAAACGAATTACTGCTTTTCTCCCCCCTTGCTCGAATTGCGCTTGTTGTTCGGGGGTGAGATAACGGTGACGATTATCGTAACGGGGGGCAAGATTACGGGCTTTTTGTTCTTCCCGCATTTTTTCCAATTCTTCCGGGGTACAATAACAACGATAGGCTAAACCTCGATCGAGCAGGGTTTGAATAGCTTGAAGATAATAATTAAGGCGTTGAGTTTGAAAAAAAGGACCTTCATCCCAATTCAGTCCTAACCATTGTAGGCCCGCTTGAATATTTTCCGTATATTCTGGTCGAGAACGTTCTAAATCTGTATCTTCCACGCGCAGGATAAATTTACCCCGGTGATGATGGGCAAAAAGCCAGTTAAACACGGCTGTGCGTGCTGTTCCAATGTGTAAATTTCCCGTGGGACTGGGGGCAATACGAACTCTCACTGTCACGATCTAACTCCTAGGTTTTTTGCGGCAACGATATCCCATATTATTGCAAATTCACCTAGACCAACTCGCAAAATTAAGAAAATTAAATAAATAGCTACCAAAGGGTGAGAAAGGAACAACAAACTCTCAAGAATTGAAGTCTCCCTCTCTGGGGAGAGGGGTTGAGGGGGAGATATTTCAGTAACCGTGTTATTTCGGTAATTTAGGCAGCGATTAAAGATTTGCCCAAAGGTTGCCAACGGAAATATCTTTCCCCACCCAATTCGAGGACAAATTTTAAACGGGGTTCCTGTTGACTAAGATTAATTAAGTATTGTTTTTCTTCCGAGGATAAAACAAAACTTTCAATAATCCAAATCACTAAACCCTTAGATTTGGGGGGTAAATTTTCCAATTGATAGGTAGCAATGGGAGGAATAAAATAAACCGGTCCCACGGCTGCTTCCCGACCAATATTTTTTTTACCTAAATGGGGGGGACGGACTCCATGAATGCCGGTAAGATAGGCACTTAAATCCCCTAGACCTCTAGCGGTGATATGCAGGACATTGTACCCAGTGGCCCGTAAACGTCTTTGATAGCGTCCCTCGTAACCTCCTTCTAAGGGTGCGTAAACACCTAAAGCACCGTATTGTTCCAGATCGCGAATAAATGGTTTTCCTGTGGTCAGTAGTGCCATAGCTAGTAAAAAAATCTTTTTCCCTATAATCGCACGTTTTGTTAAGTTGTGCGTCAGGTGAACAGAAAAAGACTTAGGATCAGAGTATGAGAAAGAGACAATCGCTACTCTCTCCCAAGGAGGCAATATGTTTCACGATCTCCTTTATCCCAACGGACTGCTTTATGTCCTGATTAAACTAACTGTTTTAGCTTTGGCAGTCTTGCTCTGGTTTATGGTCGTTTCGGCCCCGGCTGTCTGAAAAAATACTGCTCTTGTCGCTGGTTAGCCTTGTCTTCTACAATTAGCGTTCTATGCAATGGCTAAATTTTGTCGATGACTCCTGTTAAATTGCCGATCGATCCTTTTCTGAAACCCAACCTAACCACTAAGCTCCTAGGGGTTGGGTTGGTATTGACAATTATTTTTATCCTGATTGCCCTGTTTTCGCCCCTTCTGCAAGCGATCGGACTGATTCAGGATCCAACCGACATTTTAAGCAATTATCCCCTACAATCCCCCAGTTCCGGGCATTGGTTCGGGACAAATATGCGCGGTTATGATGTCTTTTCCCGCACCCTATTCGGGGCGCGAGCGGCCTTGTCCGTGGTATTTTTGGCCACAGGATTATCTTTAGTCATAGGGGTTCCTTTAGGACTAATTAGCGGTTATTTGGGGGGTAAAATCGATCGCGTTCTCCTCTTTCTCATGGATACCCTCTACACCTTGCCGGGGTTATTATTATCGGTGGCTCTCGCTTTCGTTTTGGGTCGTGGTATCCTCAATGTAGCGATCGCTGTTAGCATTGCCTATATTCCCCAATATTTTCGCGTGGTCAGAAATCAAACCGCCAGCGTTAAAAATGAGTTATTTATCGAAGCAGCGCGAGCGATCGGGGCCAGTCCTAGCCGTATATTATCAAAATATCTTTTCTTTAATGTCGTCCAGAGTGTCCCGGTTCTGTTTACCCTCAACGCAGCGGATGCGATCCTGGTTTTAGGCGGTTTAGGCTTTTTAGGCTTAGGATTACCAGAAGAAGTGCCGGAATGGGGACATGATCTCAAGGAAGCTTTGGCGGATTTATCTACAGGTATCTGGTGGACCACTTTATTCCCCGGATTAGCAATGACCACGATGGTGGTGGGTTTATCCCTCTTGGGGGAGGGGTTAAGTGAAATTTTTAACCCCCTGAGTCGTAAACGCTAAAAGCGAGGGCCAGAGTTCGAGGGAAATCATCTGAGGAACTTCCACACCCTCAGCCTCTCTGTCCGGTAACGATGTAAGATACCCTTTGGGCGATATTGGTGGCGTGATCGGCCATACGTTCCAGATGACGGATTAGTAAAGCCATCAGCAGGATTGGTTCCACCACACCCTTAATATCTCTTTGATGGGCGAGAGTGTGATAGAGATAATCATAGGCTCGATCGACTGTATTATCTAGTTCTTTGACCTTTGGACCGGCTTCTTGATCGAGGTCGGCCAGGGCAACAAGGCTCGTGGCTAACATATACTGGGCATGGTGGGACATAGCCTCGATCTCACCCATACAATCGTGGGGAGTATAGGCGAATAATTTGAGTGCTATTTCAGCCAAATCCTTGGCATAATCGCCGATACGCTCCAAATCGCGCACTAATTGCATAAAAGCACTTAACAGCCGCAAATCTTGAGCTACGGGAGCCTGTAGCGTCATGAGAGTGGCACAATCTAACTCGATTTGACGGTAGTAGCGATCGATTTCCTTGTCAAGGGGGGCGATTTTTTTCGCCATTTCCAAATCCCTAGCAAAAAGGGATTGATGGCTAAGACGAAAGGATTCTTCGACCAAGGTTCCCATTCTCAGCACATCCTGTTCCAATCGCTGGAGAGAACGCGCGAAATAGGTGCGATCGGGATGATTGGTTTCTTTGGATAGGCTCACGGTCGGATTCGTTTAACATAAAACTACTCTTTCTCTACAGTGATAACAAGAAAATTTTCGATTTTGTACAGTTGTCTAGAGAACTTGACAGATTTTTTGGGGGATGGGGGTTGGGGGATGGGGGATAGGGGTTGGGGGAATGGGGAAATGGGGAAATGGGGAAATGGGGAAATGGGGAAATGGGGATAGGGGAAATTCAACTAAAACCCTAAAACCCTAAAACCCTAAAACCCCAACACCCTAAAACCCCAACACCCTAAAACCCTAAAACCCTAAAACCCCAACACCCCCACACCCATCACCTCACCTAATTTTTTTGACGGGGGAGAGTGACTTGTAGGCGAGCGCCGCCGGTGTTAGGATCATTTTGAGCGACGATCGAACCGCCGTGGGCTTGAATAATCTCTTTGGCAATCGATAAACCTAAACCGGTACTATAATCCTTTGTGCCTTGTTTTTGACGGGTGCGGGAAGGATCACCGCGAAAGAGGCGATCAAAAACGTAGGGTAGATCCGCTTCGTTAAATCCCTTCCCGTTGTCGATAACGTCAATTTTTAGCCATTTTTCCCCGATAGTATCGGATATTTCCCGAATTTCTAGGCGAATTTTCCCCTGATCAGGACTATACTTAATGGCATTATCAAAGAGATTCAGGAAAACTTGCAGCAGACGAGAGTGATCGACTTCTACCGTCCAATCCAGCGGAGAGGAATAATCTAAGCTAATCTGTTTTTGGGCGGCTATTGGGGTGACAGTCTGCCAAGCAGCGGTGATTAATTCCTCTAGATTAATCATCTGGTATTGTAAAGATCTCCCCGCATCCGCTTGTAATTCACTGATTTCTAGCCAATCGCGCACTAATTGACTCAAACGCTCCACTTCTTTCCCCATTTGTTCTAACCAGCGTCTTTCGGGAGCTTGGAGGCGTTTTTGTAAAGCTTCGGTAAGGAGAGAAATGGAGGTTAAGGGAGTGCGTAACTCGTGAGTTAAGTCAGAGAAAGCTCGCTCGCGATTTTGCGATAATTCCACTAAAGGCTGTCTATTTTCGATAAATACAGCGATTTCACCTTCTGGCAAGGGATAACCGTAACCCTTCAAGGCAATCGATTTAGGAGCAATCACTTGGCGATCGCTTATGGGGGTGACAGGATAATTAGTCGGGTAAAAAGTCCAAGTTTGCACCTGTGGACTCTGTTTTTGGCGAGTTTCTTGAATTAATTGATCTAATTCGTAGGAGCGCACCAATTCCAGCAGCAGACGCACTTGATCTGGCTGCCAGCGATCGAGTTTTAAGAGGGTAATTGCCTGTTGATTGCACCAGAGCAGTTGATTATCGGCATCTATATGAAGATAGGCGATCGGTGCTAGTTCTAGCAAGGATTTCTGAATTTCTAAGCTCTTTTCTCGCTCTTGCAGACTTTGGGAGAGAAACTGTAATTCTCGACGCACCAACGAGGTAACGGGAAAAGAAGCGGACAAATCCGCCGAATCCGAGAGAGCGCTCAGAGTTCGCTTTAACTCTCTATTTAAGCGTGAGACTTGCCAGTAAGAAATACTCAAACCTAAAACTACTCCGAAAATAAAAGCGAAAATAGTCATTATCCCCGAAAGTAGCGATCGCTAAACTTGAAAATATAATCGCTCACCTAGCCAAAACGATAACCGAAACCGCGTACAGTAATCAGGTATTCCGGTTGACTGGGATCGATTTCTAGTTTTTCCCGTAACCAGCGAATGTGAACATCGACGGTTTTGGTATCTCCTAAAAAATCTGGTCCCCAAATTTGTTCAATTAACTGCTCTCTTGACCAAACTCGGCGCGGATAACTCATAAATAGGTCGAGGAGACGGAATTCTTTAGGAGAAAGGTTAATTTCTTCATCTCGCACCGTCACCCGACATTCTTGGGTATAGAGAAGAACATCGCGGAATTTCCGCACGGGAGCGGCAGCGAGGGAAGTAAATCCTTGACGACGAATCAGAGCGCGACAACGAGCGACTAATTCTCGCATACTAAAGGGTTTAGTCAGATAATCATCGGCACCCACTTCTAAACCCAAAACTCGATCGGTTTCGCTGGCCTTAGCACTTAAGATTAAAATCGGGATAATATTGCCGTGATAGCGCAACAGACGGCAGATATCAAGACCACTGATTTGGGGTAACATTAAATCCAAAACGACCAAATCAAACCGAGATTTACCGTGATTACTAGATTCTTGACTTTGCAGTAATTCTAGGGCAACGCGACCATCACTAACACCGAGAGCCTCGTAACCTTCTTCTTCCAAAGCCAAAATAATCATATCCCGAATCACTTCTTCATCTTCAACGATTAAAATCCGATGATTGGGAACGAAATCCGCACTCGCCGACAAGGGGGGGGTGTCAAGGGTTAACATAAAAATACTTGATTATTCGTCTTGATTTTATCTCAATTTGTCAACCCGCACTCGTTTTGGAAGGCTAGAGCCGAATGTTATTACAGTTATCTACCTGGTTAGAGGTGGAATCCTATCTAGAACAATCTCAGGGAATTATTATTCCCATTGGTTCCACGGAACAACACGGGCCGACGGGACTGATTGGTACAGATGCTCTATGTGCTGAGGCGATCGCTAAAGGAGTGGGGAAACAGGTAGGAGCAATGGTAGCACCTACCTTAAATGTCGGTATGGCCCTACATCACACGGCTTTCCCTGGTACAATTAGCCTTCGTCCTAGCACTTTGATTCAAGTCATCCTCGACTATGTGACTTGTTTAGCTAGAGCGGGTTTTCGTCAATTTTTCTTTATTAATGGTCACGGGGGCAATATTGCCACCCTAAAAGCCGCTTTTGCGGAAACCTATTATCATTTGGATTCCCTTAATTTGCCTAACACAAACGAGGTTAAATGTCAAGTGGCCAATTGGTTTATGGTGCGAGATGTTTATCTTTTAGCCAAAGAATTGTATGGAGATCAGGAAGGTTCTCACGCTACACCGAGCGAAGTGGCCTTAACTCAGTATCTTTACCCTGAGAGCCTTAAAAATGCCTTTTTATCCGAAAAAGTGGCTTCTGGTCATGGTATTTACGGTGCGGCTAATTTTCGCCAAAATTACCCCGATGGTCGTATGGGTTCCAATCCTGCTTTAGCCACTCCCGAACACGGTCAGAGGTTCTATGAATTAGCCGTGAAAGAATTGAGTAATACTTATCTGGAATGGCTCTCTTGTCCTTTGTCTAAGTTGATTAGTGACTAGGCCTCCGAGACCCGGAATAATTTAACTGTAACCCTAGAGACAAAACTTAAATATCCAAGGAGAAAATTGATGACTGCCACCACTGACAATAACTCCAATCAAGCTCTGGCTAGTTTGCGGGAAATACAAGAACTTGCCATCGCAATTACAGCCAAAAGCCTCAATCCCGCCATGCTAACGGTTGATTTCCTCAAATATTCGGGAATAGTTCCCCCCGACTGGGAATTAAATGGCCAGCCGGTACTCAATCCTAATTACGCTCAAGTTAATTTTCAAAATGGTATCAGCATCGTCGCCCAACCCCGGAAAATTACCTTTGTGGAGATAATTAACTCTCCCGATAGCCTGAACCTGAAACTGCCAGAAATTGTTGCTTTATATCTAGATAAACTCCCTTTAGCCGAATATCAAGCCCTGGGTATCGCGCCGAAAAGTATTGTTCCTTTCCCTAGTAGTCCCGATGCCGCTAAAAAATATATCACCGAAACTCTTCTCGCCCCCGGTCCCTGGCACAATTTCGGTAAGGCCCCCCTACAAGCTGGCATCAATCTAATTTATCAGTTAGAAACCTCTCAGCTATCCCTGGCGATTAACGAGGCAAAATTGCAATTACCCGATGGCAAAACCCTAGCGGCACTATTATTTGCCGGTAACTTTAACTATAATCTGGCCGAGGGCAGCGATCGATTAAATCTGCTCAAACAATATCTGGGACAATGGCAAAAAGACCTAGAGATTTTCCGAGAATTAGTCACTCAACGCTTTCTAGAAAGACAAGTCCAGGTTTTCCCCTCTAATATCAATCTGCCCCTAGGACCCCAAGGTGGACTGTAATCAGTAGTCAGTCAATACTTACCGATAACCTAAAACACATCCACCCCCGCAAACCCTTGTATTTTGGTATTAGCCGCTTCCCCACAGCTGCGCGGGGTGGGGAATAATTTCCCCGGGTTAGCCAAACCTTTGGGATTAAAGCAATCCCGCACATAGCCCATAGTTTCTAAGTCAATCTCGTTGAACATGGCGGGCATATAACAATTTTTATCGATGCCGATACCATGTTCACCTGATAAACTGCCCCCAACCCGCACACAAAGTTTGAGAATTTCACCGCCTAATTCCTCCACTTCTTCCCAGGCCCCCTCTACCCTGTTATCGTAGAGAATCAACGGGTGTAAATTGCCATCCCCAGCGTGGAAAACATTGGCGATTTTATAACCGTATTTTTCACTTAAAGCCTTAATTTCCTGAAGAACAGACACCAATTGAGTGCGCGGAATCACCCCATCTTGCACAAAATAATTAGGGCTAATTTTCCCCGCCGCCGCAAAAGCCGCTTTTCTGCCCTTCCAGAGTTTCAAGCGGGTTTCGGCATCATTAGCAGTGGTGATATTTCTCGCCCCATTTTGACGGCAAATCTCGGCAACCCGATGTTTATTACTGGCCACTTCTACCCCTAAACCATCCAATTCCACTAATAAAACTGACTCGGCATCCCGGGGATAACAGCCGGTAGCCACCACGTCTTCCACGGCGTTAATACTGAGATTATCCATAATCTCCATCCCCGCTGGAATCATTCCCGATTTAATAATATCCGCCACCGCTCGGCCCGCCGCCTCGATACTGGTAAAATCGGCCAGTAAAACACAGATAGATTCCGGAGTTTTCAGGATTCTTAAGGTGATTTCCGTGGCAATGCCTAAAGTTCCCTCGGAACCCACAAATAAACCGGTTAAATCGTAGCCCGGTTGTTCCGGTACCGCCCCCCCCACATCGATAATTGAACCATCGGGAAGGACGATTTTTAAGCCCATAACGTGATTGGTAGTGACACCGTATTTTAAACAGTGAACCCCGCCGGAATTTTCCGCCACATTACCGCCGATCGAGCAGATAATTTGACTAGAGGGATCTGGTGCGTAATAAAATCCCGCCCCGCTTACTGCTTGTGTCACCCAATTATTAATCACCCCGGGCTGTACCACCACCCTTTGATTATCTAAATCAACCCCCAGAATCTGATTCATCCGCGCCGTGACGATTAGAATCCCCTCTTCTAAGGGTAACGCCCCTCCCGATAAGCCCGTTCCTGCACCCCTCGCTACCCAGGCAATCTCGTTATCGTGACAGAGTTTCACCACCGCCGCAATTTCTGCGGTGCTGCGGGGCAGTACCACAAGAGCGGGTCTTTGTCTGTATCCTGTGATACCATCGCACTCGTAGGTTAATAATTCATCTTTGCGACGGATAACTCCATCTTTACCGAGGATCGCTTCTAGCTGTTTAATCAGATTGGGGGAGATTTTCGGGGGATTTTTGAGTAACATAGGTTTCAGGGCGGCGGAGTCGCCATAAAATCGCTCTATAGGTTAAAATATCGCCAAAAAGCCAGAAATAAAGCTTTAAAAACTGCTCTCTCCTATTTTACCACTACAACCCCCTCCCCTGTAGATAGAAACCTGCAAGAGTCCGGATTATAGAGAAAATTGCCGATAAATTTCCCAGCGCTTACCGTTATGAATTAGGAGGGTAATTTGATCGATCATTACCTCAAAAAATAGCTCTTGATTAGCATATTTTGACCAAGCTTTCCAGAAATTATCTTTAGTTAAATCTCGGAAGCCAACGGTTAAATGAGGCGCAAAAGCTCGGCTTTTTGAGACGTTATCACTGATATTCAAGGAAGATTCTAGCTCCTGTAAAAGCCGTTTTTGCAGGGTTAATAATTCTGGGGTTTTCTGGACATTAATATAAATGACTCGCGGTTTAAAGGCGGCAAAATTCTGGAGAATCAGGGGAATGGGAGAGTGCAAGCGGGCAAATTCCTCTAAACATCTTTCTAAATCCCGTAATTCTTCTAAATTCCACCGGAAAGGAGGTTGGAGAGTGACGTGGGGAGGCGATTTCAGGGCAGCGCGACTATTGTAAATTTCTGCAAACTCTAACTTGATTTTTGTGGCAATTTCCTGTACTTCTGGCGGCGGCAAAAGCGCGATAAAAAATAGAGATCCCTGAGGTTGATTCATGGAAACAAGCAAAGCTACAGAAATAAAGCTGTCACCTCGATTCTAGCAGTCTTCCATAACTCTAAGCTAATTGTATAGCTCTGTTACATTGCACCCTCGACGGCCAAGATTAATCGGTATAATTATATGATTGTTAATCAGTCCTAGCTTCCTGAGAATTTATGCCCTGGTTTGTCAAGATAGAAAAAGGCATTGTTGATAAAACTACCTTCGATCGCTATGTCAGCGCCCATAAGGACTATGTGCGTGATTTAATTAGCCAAGGACGAGCAGCAAAAACCGGTTATTGGGCAGAAAGGGGCGGCGGAATGTTATTATTTAAGGCCGATTCTCTTGAGGAGGCTCAAGCAATTATACTTCGCGATCCTTTAATCAAAAATGGTTGTGTGGAATACGAACTTCATGAATGGCGAATTGTCGTAGAATAGTCGGGTGAGCCGTGGCACTTATCTGGTATCAATTGTGTAAAATATTTACTAAATCTTTTTGGGGCTGTGTTCGGCTTACTCAAATACCATTCTAACACAGAAAAATTCAGCACTCCCCAGGTAGAAATTAGCTACAAGGTATTGATATTAAAGAAATTTATCCACGCGCTAGGTTTAAACGTCAAGGTATTGCGATGGAAATTGATATCCTCGCGAAAGTGAAGCAATCTTAAACTTTTGAGATTGCTTCTGGGGAATTCATGTCATGTACTTCGACAGTTTAAAAACCTGTCTCCACACTTTATCTATTTAGGGTTTGCTGAAGTTCAAGGGAATAACTCAAAGTAATCACAGTGACTTGGACGAATAATCGAAAAATCTCGACGATCAATTGTGTAAACGCGAGTAATATTTAGCCTTTCAGCTATAGCAATAATCGCTGCATCCGTAAAATCAAGCTGATTATCAGCATACTGTTCTAAAATTTCATGCACTCGCACTAAATCGTCTGGCATTAAAGGTTCGACTTGAACCGTATCAGGTGTTATACTAGACACAAAACGTCGCATTGCTTGATGCCCCAATCTGGAGCCGATTAGATAGCAGACTTCAGGTAAGACGACTACAGGTAGCACTAATGACTCATTAATGCTTTGAGCAACAGCCAAAACACGCTCATGGTTGCGATCGCTTTGGTCAGTCAACGCAAACAAAAAACTGGTGTCGAGTATCGCTGTCATACAGAATTGTTGGGTTGAAAATTCCAGCCAGACACTGGATCAATTTCATGGCGAAGAATTTCCTCATCCTGTTCTGAAATATCCTGTTGACCAGAATTTCCTAAACCTGCAATTGCCAGGAGAAAGCTAGAAGCATCAGTGATCAGTTCTGTTTGATAGCTTGATTTATAGTGAAGATAGTCAAGGAAACTAGCAAGTTCCACCAAAGCATCTTCAGGAAGAGAGTTGACTGCTTCCAGTAGCTGTTGTCGTTCTATACTGCTTCTATCCATTGCTAAATCTTTTAGTAAATTGTCTTAACTATAATTGATTTGATTATTTAATCGACGGTGATCGCTAGAAAACGGGTTTCTTGAAAAAACCCGTTTTCTGTGGGTAACTATTTTTTTGCTCTGCGAATAGCAACACCTAGCATTAAACTCCCTAACGTGATATAACCAAGAAGGCTACTGGGTTCGGGAACAGGTTGGGGTTGAGCGCCCCCCGGTACCGTCAGCACCGAAGACATCCCGTACAAATTCTTTAGAAGACTTCTTGTTTCGTCATCTTCCGAAATCCAATTATTATCGATGTCTGAAGAGAAACCAAGTTCGGCTGTACCTGAACTGCCGCCAAGAAATTGCGACGGACGAGTATTTCCATCGAAACCTGTTCCCGTCCACACTTCCTCGCTAATTTGACTGTCTAACTCCGTGAGGTTGATCGGCACCAATATACTGCCGTCCCACAGATCCGAGTATCCAGTGGCGACTAGGTTGCCATCTATGAGGTAGATTGGTACACTCGTACTGGCATTTGCCACTGGATCGGTCAACGTATTAGTTTTGGCATTTACACTCGACGTCGAACCGATCGCCGTCCAAGTCGGGGCAAGTCCATTAGCAGTTAAAGAGCTTTGTAAGGCACTCCCTACCACAGCATTAGTCACAAAGGTATTGTAATCTGCTATGTTCGTGGAAGTTGCATCCCGAGTCCCAGATGTGACAAACACCAAACGATATTGATCACCTGGATTGAGACCGGTAGGTACAGTGATGATCGCCGCTTGTACAGCACTAGCGGTTCCGAGAGTCGCAAGGGCGATTCCCGATACAAGGCCGAGGATAGATGATTTTTGCATTGATGTATAGAGTAAAGTGAATGCTTTTGAATCTAAAAATAAATAGATTCCCAACTATTCTTACCCCCCCCCGATTTTGTCAAGCTAATAAAAATTAAAAAATTATTAAGATTTTTAAAACGCAGTAAAAGTTGAAGTATTTACTACAAAAATATAGCTATTTTCTCTTAAATTTCATTCGACTTTGAGTAAATTTTAGTTATCCAAAACCTGTTTTTTGTTCCCTTACTTCAATCTTTCAGAAAACAATAAGTTTATGCTATAATAAGTAAGTTAGGATTTGGATAAAACCGATGAGCGAACCAGTAACACTTGAAGATATTTACCAAATATTCCGCACTTCTGCTGAGGAGTTTGATCGCCGTTTAAGAGAAAGCGATCGCCGTTTAAGAGAAAGCGATCGCCGGATTGAGCAAGCTAGATTAGAAAGCGATCGCCGGATTGAGCAAGCTAGATTAGAAAGCGAGCGTCGGATTGAGCAAGCTATACTTTAGACGTTCATAATCTGAGATTTATTAAACTTCTGAAATCGTAGAGTCAGCAAGGAATCCAGTTCTTTTTTATGTTTCAGATGGGCATCATTCAGACATTCATAAATAGCT